>JAFRGU010000309.1 GCA_017433675.1 Clostridia bacterium | reverse complement strand
GGTCACGTTCTCGTCCTGCGCCGCCTGGAGGTTCACCACCCACGCGGGGGAATCCGTCACATGCTGGATGCTGGCGTGCAGCCCGTCCGGGCTTTCCTCTGCCAGCGCGGCACCGGTCAGGGTCAGCGCCATGACCAGCGTGATCAGGCTCAGGGTCCACTTCTTCATGGTTTGTCTCCTCCGTTTCATATTTCTGCTGTGGCCACATTTCCGGATAAGGGAATTCCTGCAGCGGGTTTTCACGGCCGCAGGCGCGACACCCGTTTCTGCTGTTTTGCATTCTGACCGGAGATCAGTACAGAATATGTCTGCATGAAGCCCTTACAAAAAAGTATATTTCTATCCTGCGGGGATGTCAACAGCTGACGGAAATATACAGCTGGAAGGAGCACAAAGCGAAAAAGGATGCATTCCGGCGGAAGAACATGAAAAAAAACCACTGCCGATGAAGAAAACAGAGGCGACCGACCGGTATTCTGCAGAAGGATCATTATCATTGACCTGATGTGAAGTGAACAATGCACGTAAAGAGCGCGCGGGAGAGAGGCCTGACCAGTTCAGTTGATGGCGGAGCTGATTTATGATATAATAACAAAAGGGAATTCCAAAATATGAAACGGAGGAGAAAACATGGCCGTCAATCGTTTTGTTCTCAATGGGATGTCTTTCCATGGGCATGGTGCAATCCAGGAAATCCCGGGCATTGTCGCATCCAAAGGCTTCAAAAAAGCCTTCATCGCGTCTGATCCGGATCTGATCAAATTCGGTGTAACGAAGAAGGTGACCGATCTCCTGGACCAGAATGGGATTGCGTATGAACTTTATTCGGACATCAAACCGAACCCCACAATTGAAAACGTACAGCATGGCGTGGACGCATACCGCGCTTCCGGTGCTGATTTCATGATTACCATCGGGGGCGGGTCCTCAATGGATACCGGCAAAGGCATCGGCATCATTGTGAACAATCCCGAATATTATGATGTCCGCTCCCTCGAGGGTGTGGTGCCTACAAAGAACCGCACGGTGTATACCATTGCCGTGCCGACTACGGGCGGAACCGGTGCGGAATCCACCATCAATTATGTAATTACGGACGTGGAGAAGAAACGCAAGTTTGTCTGCGTGGACCCGAATGACATTCCGGACGTCGCAGTTGTGGACCCGGATATGATGTCTTCCATGCCCAAAGGGCTGACTGCCTCGACTGGTATGGATGCCCTGACCCATGCGATTGAAGGCTATACGACGAAAGCCGCGTGGGCGCTGGCCGACTGCCTGGATCTGGAAGCAATCAAACTGATCGCGAAGAATCTGCGCAAGGCCGTGGAGAATGACCCGGACGGGCGTGAAGGGATGGCACTGGCCCAGTATGTAACCGCCATGGCATATTCCAACGTCGGCCTGGGCATTGCCCATTCCATGGCGCATACGCTGGGTGCGGTCTATGACACGCCCCACGGCGTTGCCTGTGCGATGATGCTCCCCATCGTTATGGAATTCAATCAGGAGTATACGGGCGAGAAGTTCAAGGCCATTGCGGAAGCTTTCGGCGTGGATACGGCCGGCATGGATCAGGCAGCTTACCGGAAAGCCGCGATCGATGCGGTACGCCAGTTGTCCGTGGATGTGGGGATCCCCACGAAGCTGGATAAACTGAAGGAAGAGGATCTGCCGTTCCTGTGTGAATCCGCAGCGGCGGATGCCTGCGCTCCCGGAAATCCCCGCGCTGCTTCACTGGCAGACTTCGAAGCGATGTTCCGGAAGCTGATGTGATTAACTCCATGAACTTTCAGCAGCGGTGCCATACAGGCACTGCTGTTTTTGGATCAAAGCGCCCATGCCAGACACGGAGATCGGAAACGATTCCGGCGATGCATTTGATGTGAAACTTCCTTTTGCTCCCATGCGGTTTGTCAACTGCATGGGAGCAGAGGAGGTCATCAGGTTTTTCCGGATATTACGTACGTTTGGTTAATGCAGTGATGGAAGACCTTGGCAGAAGGCACCGTGGTCGGGTATAAACGGATTGTGAATATTCAGGGGCTCCGGACCGACGCGCTGCGGCTGGTCATTGATGATGCCCGCGTACGCCCGACAGTGGCGTTTCTCGGCGTGTATGCCGAAGCAGAATAAAGACAGGGAATTCGGGAGACTGATATATGGGAATCCCGGGAGGCAAAAGCCGGAGATTCGGATGAGCTCAGGAGAACGGGACTGAACCAGGAGGTACTGATGAACGCTTTTTACGGAAAGACTGCCGTGATTACCGGCGGAGCGCACGGTATCGGGAAAGCCATTGCGGACGCATTTCGGCGGGAAGGTGCTTCTGTATATATCATCGACAGGCAGAACGGGGACTGGTTTGTTGGGGACGTATCAGATCAGAAAACGCTGGAGAAATTTGCGGAATCCGTCGTTTGACAGGCCGGGCATGCTGATTATCTCATCAATAATGCCCTGCCGGTGATGAAGGGAATGGATGAATGTTCCTGGGACGAATTCTCCTATGCGCTGGCAGTGGGGGTTACGGCCCCCTTTTACCTGACCAAACTTTTCCTCCCGTATTTTGCGCCGGGGGCTTCGGTGATTAACATCGCTTCTTCCCGTGACCGGATGAGCCAGCCGCAGACAGAAAGCTATACGGCTGCCAAAGGAGGTATCGCAGCGCTGACACACGCGATGGCAATCAGTCTGGCCGGCCGGGTGAGGGTCAACAGCATTTCCCCCGGCTGGATTGATACGACCGACAGCCGGATTACAGGAGCGGATGCATTGCAGCAGCCGGCAGGACGCGTCGGCAAGCCGGAAGACATTGCGGAAATGGCACTCTTCCTTTGCTCTGAGAAGGCGGGATTTATCACCGGAGAAAACATATGTATTGACGGCGGAATGACAAAGCTCATGATTTATCATGGGGAACATGGATGGGAATATCAGGTCTGAATATCGCGGACCGGCGGTCCGTGAGAACAGGTGACGGCGCAGGAGTGGAATTCTCATTGCCATTTTCAGCCCGGTCTGCTACAATCCCCTGTGGCGTTTTCACAGAATTACCACCACCGGAGGGATCGAACGTGGCGCCTGAAACCGAACCCGTGTAAACCGATTCCTGGCAGGAGGAACGCCCGTGGCTTTCCGAACCCACGATGCCTGATCAGGATGAAGATACCCCGGACGAGATTACCCGTTCTGCGTTCGATGAACTGCGCATTGCATAAAAATACAGGAGGCTCTGATGGAACTGAATATTGATGCTCAAAAACAGGAATTTCTGGAGATCTGCCGTACCGCCATCAAAAGGGATGGCATCGAAGACCTGCTGAACTGGCTCAGCAAAGCAGATTTCTTCACCGCTCCGGCCAGCACGAAGTATCATGGCGCGTATCGCGGCGGCCTCTGCCAGCATGCCATTGATGTCTACCAGTATGCGAAGAAGCTGGCCTTTCTGCTCCCAGAGCCGCCCTCTGAGGAATCCCTGGCTGTTACCGCCCTCTTCCATGATCTGTGCAAGGTCAATTTCTATAAGGTGGAAAAGCGGACTCAGAAAATCAACGGGGAATGGCAGGAAGTTCCGGTTTTTGTTGTGGAAGAAAAATATCATTTCGGCGGCCATGGTTCCAAATCCGTTTTCCTGGTGCAGCAGTTCATGAAGCTGACGGCGGAAGAGGCTGCCGCCATCAACTGCCATATGGGCTTCTCTGACGGTAATCCATCTGCAGTCCGTGATGTCGGCAACGCCTACGAGCAGTTCAAACTCGCCTGGCTGATCCATGTGGCGGATGAAGCTGCTGCCTATTTGCTGGAAAGATAAACCAGCTTTGCACTGGCAACGTCCTCTATCGCCAGGCCAAGGGCGTCGAATACCGTGATGTCGCTGTCGTTTATGCGTCCCTGGGCCCGTCCCAGAAGCAGCTCTCCGACCGAGCCCAGAATATGATTCTCCGTAATCAGGCCTTCCTGCAGCGGAATCAGGTATTCGCCGCTTTCAGCGCGGGTCGCGGAGGTGTAATCTGAGTACAGCCGGGCGGCCGCAATCAGGTCGGAAGCCACTTCCCGGGTTTTCGGAGTGAAGGTGCCGACCGCATTGATATGCGTGCCGGGCC
>JAFRGU010000308.1 GCA_017433675.1 Clostridia bacterium | reverse complement strand
CTGCCGCCGCTGGAGGACTACGATCTGATCAGCCATCCGCGGACCTACCGTTATTTTGACAAACCGGTGCTGTATCCGTTCGGGTTCGGGCTGTCCTACACCACCTTCGAATACAGCGGGCTGAAGGCGGAGAAGCAGGGGGACGGGCTACGGGTTTCCGTCCGGGTGAAAAACACGGGCAGCGTACCGGGCGACGAGGTTCCGCAGGTGTATATCAAGCGCGTCTCGAAATCCGGAACCGTGCATCCGATCCGGCGGCTGATCGGTTTCGAACGGCTGCATGACCTGGCTCCCGGAGAAACACGGGAAGCCGAATTTACCGTGAACGCCGGCGACCTTGAGATTTACATGGAAAGCGAAAGCCGGAAGATCGTGGAGCCCGGAAGGTATCTGATCTATGCCGGCGGCTCCTGCGCGGACGAAAGGGTCAGCACAGAGATCGAACTGTAAAAGGACTGAAGAGGAACAGATAAGAAGGGATATTAGCCAGTACAGGACACCAGTATGACAGAAACAGGGCCTGAGCAGAATTGCTCAGGCCCTCTGTGATCGGGGCTTCCGTTGAAAAAGCAGACAGAACAGCGGTCGATAGTTTTTACCTCAAAAAGGAGTTCCCACAGACCGAAGCCAAGTCTGAAGGTTGAACTGTTTATTTCCGGTTATCTGGCGGCGGGGGCGCCTTTGTATTCGAGGCAGAGCATGGTCAGGTCATCAAACTGCTCGGCGTTGCCCACGAAGGCGTTGACCGCCTGGTGCATGCTGGCGAGAATCTCGTCCGGAGTGTCCCCGCAGTGGGAGTTCAGCGCGCTGAGCATCCGCTCGGTGCCAAACATTTCTTCATCGCCATCGGTGGCTTCCGGCACGCCGTCCGTATACAGGAACAGCTTGTCGCCGGGCCGGAGGGTGAGATCATACCCCTTGTAGTTCACACCGTCAAAACCGCCAATCACAAAACCGTGCTTATCCTTCAGCATTTCAAAGGAACCGTCCGCCCGCTTGATGACCGGATATTCGTGGCCGGCGTTGGCGGCGGTCAGCCGGCCGGTGGAGATTTCCAGAATGCCCAGCCAGACGGTGACGAACATTTCCATCGTATTGTTGGAGCAGATGGTCCGGTTTGTCCTGGAAAGGATTTCCGCCGGGGTTCCGCCCTGCATGGCATTGCTTTTCAGGATGATTTTGGAAGCCATCATGAACAGCGCGCCGGGCACACCCTTGCCGCTGACGTCCGCCATGACCAGGGCCAGATGATCATCATCAATCAGGAAGAAATCATAGAAATCACCGCCCACTTCCTTGGCCGGATCCATCGAGGCGTAGAGGTCAAATTCCTTCCTGTCCGGGAAGGGCGGGAAGATGCCGGGCAGCATGCCTTCCTGAATCTGGCGGGCCATCTGCAGTTCCGTGCCGATCCGTTCCTTTTCGGCAGTCACACGGCGAACCTCGTCCACATATTCGACTGTCTTATGGGACAACGCCGCGAAGGATTCCGCCAGCACCTGGATTTCGTCCCCCGTGCGGAATGCATCCTCCATTTTAAACTCCGGATTGTCCTCCCCCAGCGAAGCGATCCGGTTCGTAATGGTGTTCAGGGGCTTTACGATCCGCTTGCCGAGCAGTATCGCGCCGGCGATGGCCACCAGTGTCAGCAGTCCCATCAGAATCATCGAAGAACGGTGCCGGTGAGCGAGCCTGTCCCTGTACAGTGCGCGGGCATCCCCGGTGATCTGATCATAGGTGTCCAGCAGCGTGACTTCCACCTGGTCCACCGATTCCTTTGGGAAAGCCGAGAACAGCGTCCAGCCTACAGAGGGGATGGGAATCCCCTGCATATAGAAGGGCACCCCGTTCACCGATACGACCCGTACATCGGATCCACCCGCCATGGCATCGTTCAGCAGCGCTGCGAGGTCCTGATTTTCTGAGGCGCGCAGATCCACAGCGTTGGCGCTTTCTTCCATCTGAAGCAGTTCAGGATTCGGGGAGTAAATCACATGGCCGTCCCGGTTGACAATCCAGCTGTAGCCGCCGTCCGAGACATATCCCTGCGCAACGGTTTCCATCGCATGGAGGAACAGATCGGAGCCCACCACCGCCGCCAGCCCGCCATCCGGACGATAGACCGGCATGGAGCAGACGATGCTCATTTCCTTCGTGGTGGCGTCCACCTCGAGATCGGAGAAGACCAGGCCCCCCGCTTCCTGCGCCTGTTTGTACCAGAACCGGGTGCGGGCATCATAGCTCAGCGGGGTTCCATCCTCCTGAAACCAGGTTGCAGAGGTGCTGTTTACCGACAGGAAAATGCCTTCCGGGGTCCCCACATAGAGATTATCCGATTCGGTCGCCGCACAGATGGAGATCATCAGTTCCGACAGATTTGAAAGCAGCCCGGCCCGCCCGGCGAGGACCGGATCCTCCGGATCGACACCGTCTGCCCAGACGACCTGGGCCACCAGCTGACCATTCAGGGAAGCATCCGGCCCCGCGTACGGTTTCGGGGGAAAGCTCTCCGGATCCGCGAAGATCTTTGTGGCATAATCGGCAACCATCATGACGCGGGAGCGGATATCCTGGAACATTTTATCCACGAACTGCGCTTCCATGGCGGTGTCGCGCTCCATGCTCTTCCGCATCACGGTGCTCATGGTTTCGGAAATGATGCCGGAGGTTGCCTCCTGCTGCCGCTTGATGGTCTCGCTTGTCAGCGAAGCCAGCATCCCGCTCTGGTTCGTGCTGATGATCACGAAAGCGACTGAGAGCAGGATTACCGTCATCAGAATCAGATTCACAACTTTGGTTTCAATCCCGCCAATCACCAGTTTCCAATATTTCTTCACGATATTCGCTCCCTTAATCGCTGTATTCAGCGTCTGTTCTCAGCCATCACGCGATTCCGGCCCCCGAGGGTGCATTTCCAGTCCGCGCCTTCAAGGCTCCGCTGATTCTGCCCGGTGCACAGACCGAAAAAAATAAATAACCAACTTATATAAATACCACGCAGAGAGATATTTTCCTGCAGGCAGAAATTCAATTATCCTATTTCTCCTCCAGAAGGAGGGGGAAGATTTTCCGGCCGCTTTCCGGAGAAACATTGACCGGTATCCGGGGCCGGGGATATAATATAGCCGGAAAGGAGATGAAAGCATTGAACAAGGATTGCCTGAAAAAAGCCCTGCTGCAGGGAGTCGGCGCCGGCCTGGCGGCCTGGCTGATTTACGGTCTGGTGTTTGAAATGCTGATTGACAAGGAACCGCTCCAGGAGGCTTTGTTTGGCTCCGGCAGCATCTCATTCGGCGTCATTATCATTATTGTCGAGGTCATCATCAGTTACATGAGCCTTTCCCGAAAAGACAAAAAGGAACAGAAATAAGCGCAGGCCGGAAGACGACTTCAAAAAAACAGCCCTTTCCCCAGAAGGAGGAAGAGCTGTTTTTTGATGGGAAACGGGGCGGGAATCATTCAGAACAGGAGGAATCCTCATCCCAGTCCAGATAGGCGCCTTTCATGGGGGAGGCGGCCAGTTCAGAGAAGAGGCGGAGGACCCCGCGGGTATATCTGGGCTTTTTGGGCTTCCAGCGCTTCTTCCGTTCAGCCAGGACGGCCTCGATCTCTTCGAGAGGCAGACGCTTTCCCGCGATACCGATGATATCCAGCTTCCGTTCCATGACGTTCAGATAGATCAGGTCCCCTTCCTCCACCAGGGCGATGGGACCGCCGGCCTGGGCTTCCGGACTGCAATGGCCGATAACCGGGCCGGTGGAGGCGCCGGAAAAACGTCCGTCCGTGATCAGGGCAATGGACTTCCCCAGCTCCCGGTCGGAAGAGATGGCTTCCGAGGTGTAGAACATTTCCGGCATTCCGCTGCCCTTGGGGCCTTCATAGCGGATGAGCACCGCGTCGCCCTTCTGCACTTTATGATGCAGCACCGCGTCCAGGCATTCCTCCTCGCTGTCGAAGGGCCTGGCCCGGAGGACGGCCTCGAACATATCCCTGGGACAGGCGGTGTGCTTGATGACCGCGCCATCCGGGGCCAGGCTGCCCCGGAGCACGGCGATGCTGCCATCGGTGCCGATCGCCCGATCCCAGGGGCGGATGATGTCCTCCCGGCTCAGACGGATCTGATATTTCTGATTTGCTTCCTGAAGCCAGTGCTCACAGCGCTCATAGAAACCACCGGCCTTCAGCTCCTCCAGGTTTTCGCCCAGCGTTTTTCCCGTGACGGTCATGACATCCAGGTGCAGCACGGGCCGGAGCTCCTCCATGATGGCGGGCACGCCGCCGGCATAATAGAAAAACTCCGCGGGCCAGCGTCCGGCAGGGCGAAGATCCAGCAGATAACGGGCGCCCCGGTGCAGCCGGTCGAAGGTATTGCCGTCAATCCGGATTCCGTATTCATGACAGATGGCCGGCAGATGCAGCAGGGCATTGGTGCTGCCGGAGATCGCCGCGTGCACGAGGATCGCGTTTTCCACGCTGCGCATGGTTACGATATCCCCTGGACGGAGACCGGCCAGGGCCAGGGAAACTGACTGTTTTCCGGCCCGATACGCATAATCCATCAGATCCGGGCTGGTGGCGGGAAGCAGCGCGCTGCCGGGCAGCGCCAGACCCAGGGCTTCCGCCATAATCTGCATGGTGGAGGCTGTGCCGATGAAACTGCATGCACCGCAGCCGGGACAGGCATTGCATTTCGCCCAGTTCAGCTTTTCCGCGCTGATTTCCCCCCGCTCAAATCCGGCGCTGTACATGCCCAGCTGCTCCAGGGTCAGCATCTCCGGTCCGGCGCTCATGGTGCCGCCGGGAACCACCAGGGAGGGAATATTGATCCGCGCCATGCCCATCAGGTTCGCGGGCATACCCTTGTCGCAGCTGGCCAGATAGACCGCGCCGTCAAAGGGCGTGGCGCTGGCATGGATTTCGATCATATTGGCGATCATTTCCCGGCTGGCCAGGCTGAAATTGATCCCGTCCGTCCCCTGACTTTCACCGTCACAGATATCCGTGCAGAAGTACCTCGCCCCGTGACCTCCCGCCTCCGCGATCCCCCGGCGGACGGCCTCCACCAGTCTGTCAAGATGGCCGCTGCCCGGGTGGCTGTCGCCGAAGGTGCTTTCCACCATAATCTGGGGCTTGCCCAGATCCTCCTCCGTCCAACCGGTACCCAGACGAAGCGGATCCAGCTCCGGAGCAAGCCTGCGCATTTTCTGGCTGATCAGTTCCATCGATAATTTCCTCCGAAAAACGATTTCAACTGTCCGGATCCCGGACATGAAAGGATGTTTTCCCCCGACAGGGAAGAAAACTGCCGGATCTTTTATGCTCCAGCAGCTTTGGAGGCGGCTGCAATCCGGTACACCAGCAGGACGCCGGCCACGGAGATCAGCATGGCCGCAAGGACCAGGATCAGCGCGCCGTCATAGCGGCCTGTCCGGTCAAAGATCAGGCCGAGAACCGGATAGCCCAGCGCATTGGCGGCGGAGATGCCCAGATTGATTTTCGGGAAGACGCTGCTGTACTGATCCGGACTGTACAGCTCCCGGCAGATCATCACCGCTCCGACTGTCGGAATGGAATAGCAAATGCCGATCATGGACGCGCTCAGCAGCATCACGCCAGGAACCCGAACCAGCAGCAGGAGCAGAATGCCCGCGGAAATGAT
>JAFRGU010000307.1 GCA_017433675.1 Clostridia bacterium | reverse complement strand
GGTAAACCCGTTGATCCGGCTGATAATCATGGCGGCATCCTTGCCCAGACCGTTCAGGATGACGCGCAGGGGCTTCGTGCGAACCTTATTGGCGTTCAGCGCGATCTTGATGGCGCCTTCGGCAGCGGCGAAGGACTCGTGGCCGGCCAGGAAAGCGAAGCACTCGGTTTCCTCATCCAGCAGCATGGCGCCCAGATTGCCATGGCCGATACCGACCTGGCGCTGATCCGCCACAGAGCCGGGGATGCAGAACGCCTGCAGCGCGGTACCGATCCATTTGGCGGCTTCTGCAGCATTCTTCGCATTTTCCTTGATGGCGATGGCGGCCCCCAGTTCATAGGCCCATTTCACGTTTTCGAAGCAGATGGGCTGCGTGCTTTCAACGATCGTGTAAGCATCAACACCCTTGCTGTTGGTGAACGCCTTGACATCCTCAAAGGTTTTGAACCCGTACTTGTCCAGAACAGGCTGCAGCTGAGGCATACGACCTTCATAGTTTTCAAACAAAGCCATCCGTCATACCTCCCCTCACTCTTTACGCGGGTCAATCCACTTGACCGCGCCGTCTTCCGCCTTAAACCGACCATAGGTGCCAAGATTCTTCTCGTATGCCTCGTTGGGAGACATGCCCTTCTTGATGGCATCCATCATTTTGCCCAGGCTCAGGAACTGATATCCGCAAACCTGGTCGTCCTTGTCGAGCGCCATCTTGGTCACATAACCTTCGGTCATTTCCAGATAGCGGGTGCCCTTTTCTTTCGTTCCGTACATGGTACCCACCATGGAACGAAGCCCCTTGCCCAGGTCCTCCAGACCGGCAC
Source organism: Clostridia bacterium (assembly GCA_017433675.1). GTDB lineage: Bacteria > Bacillota > Clostridia > Christensenellales > Aristaeellaceae > Aristaeella. Next base: position 2,868 of record JAFRGU010000307.1, on the reverse strand, counting down.
CGATGCGCAGACCGTCATCGGAGAAAGCGGACTGGGTACGGCCGTACACGATCTGCAGGAACAGTTCCCGCATGGCCGTGTTGATGGCATCGCAGACCAGGTCGGTATTCAGCGCTTCCAGAATGGTTTTGCCGGGAAGAATTTCGCTGGCCATGGCAGCGGAATGGGTCATACCGGAGCAGCCGATCGTTTCAACCAGCGCCTCCTGAATCACACCGTCCTTCACATTCAGGCTCAGTTTGCATGCGCCCTGCTGGGGAGCACACCAGCCGATCCCGTGGGTATAGCCGGAAATATCCTTGATTTCCTTGGCCTGAATCCATTTCCCCTCTTCAGGAATGGGGGCAGGGCCATGATTCGGGCCCTTCGCAACACAGACCATCTCTTCCACTTCTTTGGTGTATTGCATGTGAGCGGTTCCTCCTGTCTAAAAATTTGGGGCTGTCCATCATCCGCCAAAGATCCTGATTCTCCGGATCCGGGCGCAACCGGACACTGTTTATAGTTTACCATAGCATAATGGTTTTTGTGAAGTGGAAATCCGAAAAAAAATTCCAATCCTGAGGATGAGAAAATTTGTTTTTTTTCTGGCTGAGATGATCATCTGATTGACTTGCACGCACGGCATGTGACATAATTAAAAAAGCTTTTTCCCAGCCCAGCGGAACCAGGGAGAAGGCGGAAAGGGACAGCATGAACAGAGAAGAAGCAACCCGGTACAGTCAGTGCCTGGATCGAGAGATGCACATCATGATTTACGGCCAGGGCGGAATCCCTTTTCTGTGCTTTCCAACGCAGAATTCCATGTGCCATAATTATGAAGATTTCGGCATGATCCATCATCTGGCAGAATTTCTCGAAGAGAACAAAATCCAGCTTTTTGTCGTGGATACCGTGGACAGCGAGAGCTGGTCCCCCAAAGGCTGGGACAATGACTTCCGCGCCGCCCGGCAGGAACAGTATTTTCACTATATCACGGACGAGGTGATCCCCTTTATCCGTGAGCGCAATCCGCAGATACCGGCTGTGACGGGCTTTTCCATGGGTGCAGATCACGCGGTCATCACCTTTCTGCGCCGGCCTGACCTCTTCCGGGGTGTCATTGCCCTGTCCGGGGTTTATGACGCCGACTATTTCTTTGACGGATGGATGAACCCGGTGCTGTATGACAATTCACCGGAACGTTTTCTGCCGAACATGCCTTCCGACCATCCCTGGATCAAAATGTATAACGAACGGAAGATCATTCTCTGCTGCGGCCAGGGGGCGTGGGAAGAAGACGGCGTGCGCACGCTGAAGAATCTTGAGCAGATTTTCCATGAAAAAGGCATTGAGGCCTGGGTGGATTTCTGGGGATACGATGTGAATCATGACTGGCCCTGGTGGTTCAAGCAGATGCGGTACTATGTTCCGTTTATGATTAACTGATAAAGGATCTGATTGCATGAATTTTGTTTTTGTTTCTCCGCATTTTCCGCATACCTACTGGCAGTTCTGCGACCGGCTGCACAGGAACGGGATCAATGTACTGGGCATCGGCGACGCGCCGTATGACAGCCTGGAAGGACCGCTGAAGGCCGCGCTGACGGAATATTACCGGGTGGACAGCCTGGAGGACTACGATCAGGTGTACCGGGCCGTCGCGTTTTTTGCCTTTAAGTACGGAAAAATCGACTGGGTGGAATCCATGAATGAGTATTGGCTGGAGCAGGATGCCCGGCTGCGGACGGATTTCAATATCACCACCGGCATCCGGTCCGACCGGATCAGCTTCATCAAGGAGAAGCGCCTGATGAAGAAGCTGTATCTGGAAGCCGGCATCCCGACCGCCCGGCAGCATGTTGTGTCTGACCGGGAAGCAGGGAAAGACTTTATTCAGAAGGTCGGATATCCGGTGATTGTCAAGCCGGACATCGGCGTCGGCGCCACCCATACCTGGAAGCTGGAAAATGACGCGGACCTGGATTCCTTTTACAGCAATCTGCCCGCAGCTCCCTATGTGATGGAGGAGTTCATTCAGGGAGAGATCTGCTCCTATGACGCGATTCTGGATTCCCGGTGCGAACCGCTGTTTGAAAGCATGACCGTGTGGCCGCCGGTGATGGACATCGTTAACAAGGATCTGGATCTGATGTACTATACCTGCCCGGAGGTGCCGGAAAAGCTTCGGACACTGGGACGGAAAACGGTGAAGGCCTTCGGCGTGGACCGCCGCTTTGTGCATCTGGAGTTTTTCCGGCTGACAGAAGCCCGCGAAGGTCTTGGAGAAATCGGGGATTTCGTGGCGCTGGAGGTCAATATGCGCCCGGCGGGCGGCTATACGCCGGACATGATGGATTTTGCCCATTCCACGGACGTTTACCAGATCTACGCCGACATGGTTGCATTTGACGGCAGGAGGGTTCCCGAATCCGCAGAGCATTTCTACTGCGTGTATGCCAGCCGGAAGGACGGGCATACCTATGCCCGGACGCATGAAGAGATCATGGCCCGGTACGGCCATCAGATGATGATGCAGGAAGAGATGCCGCCGATGAACTGGCCCCAGATGGGGCGATATATGTATACTGCACGGCTGAGGACATTTGAGGAGGCGCAGGCTTTTATCGAATATGTTCAGGGGGCCTGATCCGGAAAGCCTTTTCCATCGCAGACAATCAATAAAACCCGTCCCCGAAGTGCGCAGGGACGGGTTTCTGATGTGTGAAAAGCCGGATCATTATACGGTGATCAGTTCATAATTCCGGGTGCCAAGGCCGATCTTTTCTCCGTGCTCCAGGGTTTCCTTCCAGTGAACGTTGGGGTTGCTGTCCTTGAAATGATCGTGGTAATGATGCCAGTCGGGCCGGGCCAGGTTGTCTCCCAGCT
>JAFRGU010000042.1 GCA_017433675.1 Clostridia bacterium | reverse complement strand
TTCAAGAATTGCCGGATGGAAAAAAGGCTGAATGCCTCCGCGTTCAGCCCAGCTGTACCGGAAGATCAATAGCTGCTGATATCAATGATGACCAGTTCAGGCATGTTATTGATTCTCGGAATGGGTTTGGAATCGCCCATGCCCCGGTTGATGATCAGCTTTTTCTGATCGCCCAGCACGTATTCCCCGGCATAGTATCGGGGTAACCAGCCTTCCTCGTCGCTGTACAGCCCGCCGAAGTGCGGAAGTATCACGGTGCCGCCGTGAACATGCCCGGCAATCCCCAGGTCAAAATCGTAGGCAGACAGCTTTTCCTCAAAAAGGACCGGAATATGGTTCATCACAATGCAGTACACGGACGGATCGAAGCGCACCTGATCCATGAAAGCCCGGCCGCCGTATTCGTCAAATCCGTATACAGTGCCTTCCAGGCCGATCAGCTGGACCTGATCCCTGCCGATGCGGATCGTTTCCTGCGCGTTGCGCAGCAGCTTCAGCCCCGCGTTCTCAAACCTTTTGGGCAATTCCCTGTCCTCCCGGTAATATATACGCTCGCTTTCGTGATTGCCCAGTACACCGTAGCACGGCGCAATCCGGCTCAGGGCGGACACAAGACTCAGCATGGGTTCATAGTTTCCGTCCGTTTTGGTGACCGTATCACCCAGAAACAGGATCAGATCCGGCTTCAGCGCACTGATGTCGGAGATCAGCGTCGCATTGCCTTCCCCGTACTCCCGGTTGTGGAGATCGGATATCACGGCGATCCGTATGTTCCGGTGCACCTTCCTGGAGGTTTCCTGATAGAACGAGATTGTGTAATGAGTCCTGGTGTAGCCCGCGTAAAGGAACACGGCGGCGCCGGTTGTGATCGCCAGCACGAGCAGGATAATCAGGATCCGGGCAAGAACCCTGAAAAAGCGGGGTTTTCCCTTTCCGCCTGTCCCGGCTGCGGTCCGGTTCTTTTCCTCCATCAGCATCACGTCTTTCATTTCCTTATTCAAAGCGTTTTATAATTGTATCACCGGTTCATCACCCAAGATAATACCATATCCCCCCCAACAAAAAAAGCCCCGCAGCGTCCAAAATCGAAACACTGCGGTGTGCAGGCCTGCTGTCAGGCGCCGGCTTTCTTTTCTTCGGGGAAATTTCGATGGAACAGGATTTTTACTGGGCGCTTTTCACCATCTGCTGAATGTCCTCCACGATTGTCTTCAGCCCGGCGTTTGCCCGCGTGTTGGTTTCCACCGTTTTGCAGCTGTGAAGCACCGTGGTATGATCCCGGCCGCCAAAGACGTTGCCGATCTGCGGCAGGCTCATTCCCGTCATCTCCCGGGTCAGGTACATGGCAATCTGTCTGGGAACGGTGACCTCCCGTTTCCTCGTGGCGCCGGTCAGCTCGCTGAGGCTCAGGCCGTAATAATCGCTCACCGTTCTCATGATCAGCTCCGCGGTAATCTGCTTGTTGACCTTCTGATTAAAGATATCCTTCAGCGCCGTTTCGCACAGCTCCAGGGTGATCGGCTGCCCCGTCAGGCTGGAATGTGCCACCAGCTTTGTCAGGCCGCCCTCCAGCTCCCGCACGTTATTGTCGATCTTTCCGGCAATCAGCTGCAGCACTTCGTCCGGCACCTCGATGTTTTCCCGCTGCGCCTTATCCCGCAGGATCGCAACCCGGGTGTCTATATCCGGCTTCTGGATATCCGCCACCAGTCCCCACTCAAACCGGCTGCATAACCGTTCCTCCAGCCGCTGAATTTCCTTGGGCGGCTTATCGCTGGTCAGGATAATCTGCTTTCCCGCGTCGTGCAGCTCGTTAAAGGTGTTGAAAAACTCCTGCTGCGTGCTCTCCCGTCCGGCGATGAACTGGATGTCGTCCACCATCAGAATATCCACCTTCCGGATTCGTTCCCGGAATTCATAGGTCTTTTTCTGCTGGATCGCGCTGATCAGCTCGTTCGTAAAGGTTTCGCTGGTCATGTACAGCACCTGGGCCTCCGGGTTCTTTTCCCGGACGAAGTGGCCGATCGCCTGCATCAGGTGTGTCTTTCCCAGTCCCACGCCGCCGTAGATGAAAAGCGGATTGTAAGCCTCCGCCGGGTTCTCCGCCACTGCCAGCGCCGCCGCATGGGCAAAGCGGTTGGCGTTCCCGACCACAAACCGGTCAAATGTGTACTTGGGGTTCAGTCTCGGCTCGTCTTTCCGGCCCGTGTCCGCTGCTGTCGTCCGCGCTTCCAGCTCCCGTCTCAGCAGCAGCTCCGCCCGCATGGATCGGTTGGCAGCCCGCGTCAGGCAGCGGTCGATCACCTGCTGATACTGTTTCACGACAAAGTCGCGCATCGCTTCCAGCTTGACCACCAGCAGCAGGCAGTCCTCCTCTATCCGGATCGGAGCCAGGTTGTCCCCGATCCAGGTTTCATAGGAAACAGACGCAACCTCCTGCTGCAGAAGGTCACAGGCTCCCGCCCAGAGCGTTTCCATATCCATCCGTCATCTTCCTTATCCTCTTACTGTTGCCTGTCCTGAGAAAAAAGGCGACAAAAATGCCACCGCCCAGGCTGTGGATAACCGGGCTGTGGAAAAACTTCTCATGCAAACCGGCAGGGTCATCATAACAAATAATCGCTGAAATTTCAAGCCTTCCGGCCCTGTGGATAACTTCTGAAAAATGTTAGAGATTTTTCTTTTCCTCTGCTTCAGGTTGTGGCGTTTCCAAAAGTTGTCCACAAGATTTGCGGGTTAATGATTTGTTCTTTTTCTGTTTCAGCCCCCGGCGCCCCTCTTTTGTTACAATCATCAAAAAAAAGTAATAATTTCCCGGCCGGAACTGTTAATTCCGCCCTGTCTATGGTAAAATAACGATGTCGGAAAGGGGGACATGGCATGGAAACATCGCTGATCCGCGATGCGCTGCGAAACTGTTTCGGCTCTTTCCTGGCGGAGGATCCGTCCATGATTGAAGGCGTATCCCGGGTGCTGGAATCCTTTGTTCCCGGGCGTGAATCCTTCGGGGACCTGTCACGCAGGATGGAGGATTTCCTGTTTAATGCGCTGTACGACCGCCTCGGTCCGGGCATGACGTTCCGGATGGAGGACGGATCTGCGCAAAGAATCCGCCTGTCCGATCTGCCCCGTCTTGCGGATGAAATGCTCTATCCGCTCTTCGCCGCTTTCAAGCCCTGGTCCCTTCATTATGAGCGGCTGCATGCATGGTGGATGGAAACCGGTTCCTTCTCCGCCATGCGGGCGCTGTACCTGCATTTTTCAGCCTTCCTCCCTGAACAGGATCGGCTGCTGATTGAACGCGTCGTCCGGGAGAATCTCCCCGCTGCGCAGCAGGCCGCCTGGTTCCGGGACCGGCCGGAATAAATTCTTTCTCCTGGAGGTTTTCCTGATACATGAAAAAAGTCTTTGCGTTCCTGTTGGCGCTGGTTCTGCTGCCGGCTGCTTCCCTGGGGGAGACGATCGTCACCAGCTTTTATCCCATCTGGCTTCTGGCGCTGAATCTGGCGGATGGGGTGCCGGAGCTGGAAGTCCGGAATCTGGCTGCGCCGGGAACCGGCTGCCTCCATGATTATCAGCTTCAGACCGGGGACATGAAGGTCCTCTCGGAAGCAGATCTGTTCCTCGTCAACGGTGCCGGGATGGAATCCTATCTGGATCATGTCTTTTCCGCCTTTCCGGATCTGCCTGTAGCTGAAGCCGCTGCGGGGATTCCGCTCCTGACGGAAACGGATGCCCTGACGATCGGGGAAAATGAAGATGATGGCGAAGTCAATGCCCATATCTGGCTCAGCGCAGCCAACGCCGCCGTCATGGCGGAGAATCTGGCTAAGGCCATGGAAGCGCAGTTTCCCGACCGTCAGGAGAAGATTGAGGATAACCGCAAAGCCCTTCAGGCCCGTCTGCTGGCCCTGGATCAGGAACTCCGGGAGGGGCTTTCCGGCCTTCCGCGGAAGGGAATCATCACCTTTCACGAGGCCTTCCCGTATTTCGCCCGGGCATACGGCCTGGATATCGTCGCCGTCGTCAACCGGGAGCCCGGTGAAACTCTGACGCCTGCGCAGCTCGCGCAGCTGGCGGAAGCCATCGTTGCGCTGGATGCCCCGCCGCTCTTTGTGGAACCTCAGTATGAGGATCTTTCCGCCCGCACGCTGGCCGCGGAAACCGGCGCGGCAATCTATACCCTCGATCCCGTTGTCACCGGCCCGGAGGAGGACGTCCCCCCGGATTATTATGAAACGGTCATGCGCCGGAATATGGAAACCCTGCGCGAAGCCCTGGGCGGGGAATAATCCCAAAATTCCGAAAGCCTGTGCAAGGAGGTGAAACCGTGTCGTCCGATCTGTACGAAGTGCTCTCTCTGGCGGCGCGGTATCTTTTTACCCTGCTGGGCGTGCTGATCGTGCTGCGTGCCTTTACCTGGCTGCTCTCCGATCACGCGGAAAAGCGCCGCCGTCTTCGTGCCCTCCCGGATGCGGGCACGGTCGGGGAACTGGTGGTTCTTGCCGGCGGACCCGATCTGCCGGAAGGCACAGCCATTCCCGTTCCCTGGGAAGGCATTCTGGGATCCGTTCGCTCCTGCGATCTCTGGATCCCCTGCTCCGGTATCCGGAAGCGGCATCTTTCCTTTTCCTTCCAGGCCGGGCTGGGGCTCCTGCTGCATCCGTTCAGCGGCTGTGAAGCCCGGGTAAATCAGAATCTGATCACCTGCAATACCCGGGAATCGGATTTTCCCCTGGCTCACGGTTCATTTCTCCAGGTCGGGTCCGCCCTGCTGCGCCTGCGGCTTTTCGCCGGTCTGGATCCGGCCGCGGGCTTTGAGGAAAACTCCGCCGTTACCGCTCCTGCATCAGACTTCGCGCCAGTGATGCCGCCCCGGACAGATATGAATCCCGTCGAAACAGGCTTTCCCTTCCCCATGAACGAAGCTACGAATGTGTCTGGCATCCCGGCGGATCTCCGGGAAGAAGTTCCCTGCCCGCAGGAAATCACGAATTCCGTGTCCGCACCCATACCCGAAGCGAATTCTTCTCCTGTCCCGGGTGAAGCCGCCCGAACCGGCCGGAGGCGCCGGAGTGAGAGATGGGAGGCGGACTGGAGTGACTAAAAAAACAAAAACACCCGGCCGCCGCCTGGCCGCGGTGGTCATGCTGTTTTATTTCCTGGCTTTCCTCCTGCTGGCATCCCGGGAAATGGACCGTCTGGGCCTGATTCTGGCCGTTGCTGTTCCGGTCATCATTTTTCTGGGCACCTATTTCCTGCCCCATCTTTTCCCCGCGGACCGGCTCCTGCTGTCCCTCACCAATTTTCTCTGTGCCCTGGGCGTACTCCTGCTCTACGATACAAATCCGGCTTACGCCCGCCAGCAGGTCATTGCCTACGGCGTCGGCCTGTTCTGCATGGTCTTCTGTATCTATCTGGTCCGGGCCATCCGCGACTGGCTTCCCTGGACCTGGCTCCTGGCGGTATGCTCGCTGGCGCTGCTGGCGCTGCCGCTGGTATTCGGCCGGGAAATCAACGGCGCCCGGAACTGGATCACCTTTGCTTTCTTCTCATTCCAGCCCAGTGAAGTGGTGAAGCTGACCCTGCTGCTGATTCTGGCCTTCTTTATGTCCCGCCGGCGGATGCTTCCCTGGTTCCTTTTTGTGCTTTCCTGCCTGGGTCTGCTGATGCTCCAGAAGGATCTGGGCACCGCCCTGCTCTATTTCAGCGTGACCCTCCTGCTGTACTGGGCTTCCACGGGCAATCTGCCCGTGACGCTCCTTGGGCTGGCGGGCGGCGGTGCAGCGGCTTTTGTCGGCTATCAGCGGTTTGCCCATGTCCGGCGCCGGGTCGCCATCTGGCTCAATCCCTGGGCGGATTACGACAACGCCGGCTATCAGCTGGTTCAGGGGCTGATGGCCATCGCCAGCGGCGGGCTCTTCGGCGTCGGTCTGGGGCTGGGCTCTCCGACCTCCATTCCGGTCTATGAGTCCGATTTCATCTTCGCCGTGCTCTGCGAACAGTTCGGCCTGATCTTTGGCCTCTGTGTCCTGCTGATGATGGTAGCGCTGGTGCTCCGCGGTGCCATGATTGCCATGGCTGCCCGCCGAAGCTTTCACGGGCTGCTGGCCATGGGCGCTTCCGTACTGCTGGGAATCCAGACCTTTGTGATTATCGGCGGGGTGCTGAAGCTGATCCCGCTGACCGGGGTCACCCTGCCCTTCGTCTCCTACGGGGGAACCTCTCTGATCTCCTCCATGTGCCTGGTGGGCTTCATTCAGGGCGTGGAAAGTCTG
>JAFRGU010000306.1 GCA_017433675.1 Clostridia bacterium | reverse complement strand
GCAGAGAAAATTCAGCATCAGCGCCATCAAGGAACGTTACATATGGATCCTGTGATCCATCAGACAACAGGCGGAAGATATGTTTGCAGACATCAAAGGAACCAGTTCCTGGTACCAGATCCGGGGAGAAGCCGGAGAACCGGTCGTGCTGCTTCACGGATGGGGATGCACAGGTACGATGATGGACAGCCTTGCCGGCGTCCTGGAAACCGGGCATCGGGTGCTGCTGATCGATTTTCCCGGATTCGGACAAAGCAGCCGGCCTCCGGAACCCTGGGGCGTGCCAGAATTTGCCGGCTGGCTCCGGGAACTGCTCGAAAAAACAGGGTTTGTTCCCTGCGCGGCGGTCGGACACAGCTTTGGGTGCCGCGTAGCGGTATGGGCAGCCAGCGAATGGCCGGAACTATTCACCAAACTGGTTTTCACCGGGGCGGCAGGGCTTCAGAAGCCACCGGATGAAGCGGCCCGGAAACGGAGCATGCAATTCCGGAAAAAGAAGGAGTTCTGGCAGAAAATTGAGAAAATCGGACCGCTGCACGCCATCGGCGAAAAGATGGAAGAAGCGCTCCGGCAGAAATACGGCAGCGCGGACTACAATGCCCTGGACGCAGAAATGCGGAAGACCTTTGTGAAGGTGATCAACCTGGATCTGCGGGACCGGTATCCGGGCATTCAGGTGCCGACGCTGCTGATCTGGGGAGATGCGGACACGGAGACTCCCCTGTGGATGGGGCAGGAAATGGAGAAGCTGATCCCTGATGCCGGGCTCGTGATTCTGGAGGGCGGAAGCCACTTCGCGTATCTGGAGCAGGCGGCGCGATTCAATACCATCGTCGCCCATTTTCTGGGCGATCGTTGAAAGAAACTGAATCAAAAAACTGATCTCAAAGAAGATACAGAGAGGAGGGGACGGCTGGATTGGAAACGGCGATGATTTTGGCTGCCTATGCAGTTGGATGCCTGCTGGCCGCCCGGCCTCTGATCCACTGGTTCCAGCTGGAGAGCTACCAGTTTCCCGGATATTTCCGGACCCTGCGGCGGCAGGGCATCCGGGCCTGGGGCATCGGACCGCTGTTCGCCGCCATTCTGCTGGCTGCGCTGTGGGTGGTTATTGATCTTCTCCCCCTGGCAGGCATTTCGGCCACACCCTCCGTCGCACGAATCCTGCTTATTGCTCTTCCCATCACAATCGGATGGGGTATCCGGACGCTGAGTCTCCGGCAGAAGGCGAAAAAAGCGCTGGTATACACTCCCCGGATCAAACGCCTGTATGCGGTCTGCTTCCTTGTTTTCATGGGAATTGCAGCCGGGCTCATGAAGCTTGGTGCCGGGAACCCCGGAAACAGTGTAAACCAGTTTATTCCATGGATGATGCTTCTCCCCGTTCTTTTACCAATCTGGACAGCGCTGGGGGGACTGCTGGCGTGGCCGATCGAGAAGGGAATCAGCGAGATGTACTTCCGGGACGCGCAGCGGATTCTGCGGGAGCGGAAGGATCTGACCCGGATCGGAATCACCGGGAGCTGGGGCAAGACCAGCGTGAAATTCATTCTCGGCACGATGCTGAATGAGAAATATCCCACCCTGGTCACCCCGGCCAGCTTCAACACGCCGATGGGCGTCACCAAAGTGATCCGGACCCAGCTGGAGCCGGGGCACCGGATCTTCGTGGCGGAGATGGGCGCCAGACATGTGGGAGACATCCGGGAGATGTGCCGGCTGGTGCATCCGCAGATGGGCGTCCTGACTTCGGTAGGCCCGCAGCATCTGGACACCTTCCATACCCAGGAGCGGATCACGAAAACGAAATATGAGCTGATTGACGCAATCCCCGGGGACGGGAGCTGCTTTTTCGCAGACGACGGGGGCATCGTGACCGGTCTGTGGGAAAAGACAGACAAAGAGAAAACCCTGGCAGGGCTGAACCCGGAGAAGGACGACATCTGGGCGGAGAATATCCAGGTTTCACCGGCAGGAAGCAGCTTCCTGCTGTGCTTCGGGAATGAAAGAATTCCCTGCGAGACCGAGCTGCTGGGCGAGCTGAACATCCGGAATATCGTGCTGTGCGCCGGCGTGTGCCGGAAGCTGGGTATGAGCGGGAAGGAAATCGCCCGGGGCATCCGGAAACTGAAACCCGTAGAGCACCGGCTGGAGCTGAAACGAAATCCCGGCGGGATTACCGTACTGGATGACGCCTTCAACAGCAACATCCGCGGCGCAAAACAGGCTTTCCGGACGCTGAAGGAATTTCCTGCGAAGCGGATTATCGTGACACCGGGGATGGTGGAGCTGGGCGAACAGGAAGAAAATATGAACCGTGAATTCGGCAGGGCAATGGCAGACTGCTGCGATATCGCGATTCTGGTTGGAAAAAAGCGGAGCGAAGCAATCCGGAGCGGGCTTATCAGCGGCGAATTTCCGGAGCAGGAAATCCGGATTGCGGGAAGCCTGCAGGAAGCGGCAGAGATGCTCAAAACCCTGACCGCGCCCGGAGATACGATTCTTTTCGAAAATGATCTGCCGGACAACTACAGCGAGGAGTAATCAGGCATGGCAAAAAAACAACTGGGGGTTATCTTCGGCAGCCGGAGCTGTGAACGGGAAGTCGCGATTATCAGTGCGGTACAGCTGATGCGGCATGCGGATCCGGAGAAATATGATGTCATTCCGGTTTATCTGGATGAGAACGGCGGATGGTATACCGGAGAGAAGCTGAAAGACATTCACAGCTATCAGCCCTTCAATCCCAACACGGACGGAATCACGAAGGTTTTTCTGGACATGACCCCCGGCAGCGGGGCACTGCTGGCAGTCGAGAAGGGAAAGGGCTTATTTGGAAAAACCGAGCTGAAGGCAGTCGCCCGCGCAGATGTGTTCGTAATCGTTATGCACGGGATGAACGGGGAGGACGGAACCCTGCAGGGTATGCTGGAGCTGGCGAATATTCCCTATACCTCAGCCGGTGTCGGAGCCAGCGCGCTGGGTATGGACAAAATTCTGATGAAACAGTTCTTCCGCGGCGGAAATCTGCCGGTGCTGCCCAGTGAATGGTATACCCGCTCCGGATTTGATAAAGAACCGGAGTCTGTTTTAGACGATATCGAAGCAAAGCTCGGATATCCGGTCTATACCAAACCGGCAAATCTGGGGAGCAGCATCGGTGTCAGCCGCGCTGAAAACAGGGCGGAACTGCAGGAGGCGCTGACGCTGGCCTTCGAATATGACCGGCGGGTGCTGGTGGAAAAGGGACTGAACAAACCCGTTGAGCTGAACTGCAGCGTTCTGGGATACGACGACGAAGTGGAAGCTTCTCCGATCGAAATGCCCATCAGCGGAGAGGATTTTCTCGACTTCCATGAAAAATACCTGGCGTCAGGAGGCAGCAAGGGTATGGCCAGTCTGCACCGGGTGCTGCCTGCGCCGATCGAAGAAGAGCTGAAGGAACGGATCCAGGAAACCAGCCGGAAAATCTTCCGGATGATGGACTGCAAGGGTGTGGTCCGGATCGACTACATGTTCGACCGGGAAAGCGGCTCGCTTTTCATCACAGAGATCAACACTATTCCCGGAAGCCTGGCCTTCTACCTGTGGGAAAACGCGGGGACGACCTATCGGAAGCTGATTGACCGGATGGTTACGCTGGCGGAAAAGGCCAATGCCGACAAGAATCAGGCAAACTATGCCTTTACGAGCGATATCCTCAAGGGTGTCAGCTTTGGAACCAAGGGCAGCAAGGGCGCCAAGGGAAGCAAGGGAACCGGCGGAAGCAAGATACCGGTTTAAGGCAGAAAACGCGCGGACGGACTCCGGACCGAGCATCGTAAACGGAGAAGCCGCCATGAACACGAGGAGAAACGGAAGAAAATGCTGCTGGAAACGATACGGGGACCGGAGGACCTGAAAAAGCTGAGCCGGCCGGATATGGAGACGCTGGGCGCAGAAATCCGACAGGAACTGATTCACACGGTCTCCCGCAACGGAGGACACCTGGCATCCAATCTCGGCGTGGTGGAGCTGACACTGGCGCTGCACCGGGTATTCGACTTTCCGAGAGACAGGATCGTCTTTGACGTGGGGCACCAGAGCTATGTGCACAAGATGATTACCGGACGATACCGTCAGTTTGCCACACTGCGGCAGCATCAGGGGATCAGCGGTTTTCCCCGGCGCGCAGAAAGCCCCTATGACTGTTTTGAGACAGGGCATGCATCCACATCCATTTCCGCAGCGCTTGGAATGGCCAGAGCCCGGGACTACCGGGGGGAGAATCACCAGTGCATCGCCTTTGTCGGGGACGGCGCTCTGACAGGAGGGCTGTGCTACGAGGCGCTGAACGACGCGGGCAATTCCGGAACCCGGATGATCGTGATTCTGAACGATAACGAGATGAGCATCGCTCCGAATGTCGGTGCGCTGAGCATCCGGCTCACCAATTTGCGCGTGAGCAGCGAATGGCAGAGCGCAAAATCGGCAATGCACAAGTTCCGGAGCATTCCGGTGGTCGGGAAACCGGTCTACCGCATCGCCCATGCCGGAAAGACCCTGATGAAAACGGCCCTTGTGAAGGGGGACAGCATCGGATTCTTTGAAACACTGGGCTTTGAATACTTCGGGCCAATTGACGGACATAATCTGGAGGGACTTGAAAAGACCCTGGAAAAAGCGAAAAACTTCGACGGCCCCTGTGTGATCCATGTCAAAACAAAAAAAGGATACGGATATGACAAGGCGGAAGAGCGGCCTGAGATTTTTCACGGGACGCCGCCTTTTCTCGTTGAAACCGGGGACAGGACCGAACTGCCGGATTGTCCGAGCAGCGGGCATGTGATGGCGACTACGCTGATGGAAATGGCGGATCAGGATCCGAGAATCGTTGCGATCACGGCGGCCATGCCCCTGGGCACAGGGCTGGATCATTTCGCCGAAAAGTATCCCAAACGGCTGATCGATGTCGGGATCGCAGAAGAGCATGCCACAACCATGGCGGCCGGGCTGGCCGCGGGGGGCATGCGGCCCTATTTCGCGGTATACGCCACCTTTTTTCAGCGATGCTATGACCAGATGATCCACGACGTGGCCATGCAGGACCTGCCGGTGGTCTTTCTGCTGGACCGGAGCGGCATCGGCGGAGAAGACGGAAAAACGCACCACGGGCTGTTCGACTTTGCAGAAACACTTCCGGTGCCCGGAATGACGGTACTTGCTCCCTGCGATGCGCGCGAGCTGAAACGAATGCTGGAATGGACCCAGGGAGAGCACGGCCCGGTGGCCATCCGGTACGCCAAGGCGGGAAACGATCTGCCGGAAAAAAAGGATACTCCCTTCAGACCCGGGAAATGGGAAGTGCTCCGAAAAGGAAAGGATCTGACGATACTGGCTGCCGGCACCATGGTCCGGCAGGCACTGCAGGTGGCGGCACGGCTGCAGAAAAAAGGGCTTGAAGCTGCGGTTGTCAATTGTTCGAGCATTCGTCCTCTGGATCGGGATTTGCTGCGGAAAAATGCCGCTGTTCCGCTGTTTACTCTGGAAGAGCACATGAAAACCGGCGGCTTTGGGGAATATGTCGCAATGTGCTGCCTGGAAATGAATCAGCCTGCTCCGGCAGAAATTTTTGCGGTCGACGATATCTTTCCGCTCCATGGCAGCCACAGCCTGCTGATGAAGGATGTGGGACTGGATCCGGAAACCATCTGCAACAGGATTCTGCGGAAACTCGAAAGGAGCCGGAAGGCATGACCGAAAAGGAACGGGTGGACGCGGCCCTGGTCCGGACAGGCCTTTTTCCAAGCCGGGAAAAAGCGCAGGCCGCCATCATGGCAGGGCAGATCTATATCGGAGAGCGGAAGGTAAACAAGCCTTCAGAACCGCTGCGGGAAGGGGAGGAGCTCATTCTCCGGAAACCCCAGGTGGAATATGTGAGCCGGGGAGCGCTGAAGCTGGAAAAGGCGGTCCGGGTTTTTGAAGCGGATCTGAAGGGCCGGGTGATTATGGACATCGGCGCCAGCACCGGCGGATTCACGGATGTCTGCCTGCGTAACGGCGCGAAACATGTATACGCGATTGACGTCGGATACGGTCAGCTGGACTGGAGGCTGCGAAACGATGAACGGGTGACCGTGATGGAACGGACCAACGCAAGATATCTGACCCCTGAAATGCTTCCGGAAAAACCGGAGATCACAGTAATGGACGTCAGCTTTATTTCTATCCGGCTGATCCTGCCCACAGCCGCGGCAATCATGGGAAACAACGGTGTTTTCTATACGCTGATCAAGCCTCAGTTTGAGGCCGGACGGGGGAAAGTTGGAAAGAAAGGGGTCGTCCGGGAAGCGGAAACTCACGCGGAAGTGCTGAGGGGAATCGTGGCATTCACGGAAACCTTTGGGTGGCGCGTGATCCGGCTGGACTATTCCCCCATTACGGGACCGGAAGGGAATATTGAATTTCTGGCCGAGATCCGGGCCGGGGCGGATAACCAGCCGCTTCTTTCCGACAAAGAAATTGAACAGGTGGTCCTGGAGGCTCACCGGCACATGAAGGGATAAGAAAAAGAAATGCAGACAGGGAAGAAAATCGCCTTTTTCATCCACACCAGGCGGTCGGATGCCCGAAACTGCGCGGAACGGGCATCCGAAATGCTTCGAACCGCCGGGCAGCGCATCATCTTTCCCCAGGAAGAACCGGACGACGGCCCGTACGATCTTGTGATCACCTTCGGAGGCGATGGCACGCTGCTGAAAGGTGCCGGGGCGGCAATCACATCCGGTTGTCCGCTGCTGGGAATCAATCTGGGCACCCTCGGTTTCCTCACCGAGGGAGAACCGGATCAGCTGGGTGCGTTCATCCGGAAGGTGATGGAAGACGATTATACCATCGAAAACCGGGGATTGCTGCGGATCCGGGTCAACGGGGAAAATCCGGTCAATTCTCTGGCACTGAATGATGCTGTGGTCACCCGGGCCGGATTTGCCCGGCTGATCCAGGTGGAGACCCGAATTAACGGGGAGCAATGGGATACATTCACAGCGGATGGTGTGCTGGCAGCGACCGCCACGGGATCCACGGGATATAATCTTTCTGCCGGAGGCCCGGTGCTGGCGCCGGGGGTCGAGGCCATTGTGGTGACACCGGTTTGCGCACACAGCCTGCGGCACTGTCCCTGCGTGGTGCCGGCCCGATCGGAAATTGAGTTCAGACTGAAGCAGGACCGGGAACACCGGGCGGAGCTGCAGGTGGACGGAAAGAGCATACGTACCCTGGAGGCCGGGGACCGGGTCAGCGTCACTGGAGCAAATGAACGCCTTCAGCTGATTCGGGTGGGAGATTATCATTTCTTTGAACTCATGAAACGGAAATTTCTGGCATGGAGCCAGCCCGGAAGAGGAGAGGAAAAGCCATGAAAAGCGAACGTCAGACCGCCATCCGAAACCTGCTTCGGGAAAGATCAATCCAGACCCAGGAGGAGCTGGCTGCCGCGCTGCGCTCCATTGGGTTTCAGGTGACTCAGGCAACGGTTTCCCGGGACATGAAGGAGATGCATCTGATCAAGGTCCCGTCCGCAGAGGGCGGATATCAGTATGCCGTGCCTGAGACGAAGGGCATCGACCTCAGCGAGCGGCTGACACGGATGCTGCGGGACTGCATGATCAGCGCGGAAGCTGCGGGACAGATGGTTGTTGTGAAAACCATCAGCGGATCTGCCGGGACAGCGGCGGAAGCACTGGATAACCTGCAGATTCCGGGTATTCTCGGATCCATTGCCGGCGACAATACGATTTTCCTGGCAGCCCGGGATCCGGAGAGCGCCAGCGGCGCGGCGGATGAAATCAACTGGCTGATCAGATAATCCGGGAAGGAGACGAAGCAAAGGATGTTACAATCCCTGACGATCCGGAATATCGTACTGATCGAGAATCTGACCATCCGCTTTGAACCGGGGATGCAGGTGCTCACCGGGGAAACAGGATCCGGCAAAAGCCTGCTTCTGAACTCGCTGAATCTGATTCTCGGCGGAAGGGCTGACCGGGGACAGATCCGGACAGGGAGCGAAAAAGCCAGCGTGGAAGCCGTCTTCGATGTTCCGGGGAACCGGGAGGTCGAAGCCATCCTGGCGCGGGAGCAGATCGAATACGACGGCAGCACAGTGACGCTTTACCGGGAAATCACTGCCGGAGGAAAGCACTTCTGCCGCGTGTGCGGTGTGATGGTTTCAGCTGCGCTGCTGAAAGAACTGGGACCCCTGCTGATGGATATTCACGGGCAGCATGAAACACGCTTTCTGATGGATCCGGAAATGCACATGCGCTTTCTGGATCGGATGGGGGATCCAGAACACCAGATTCTGATGAAGCAGGCAGAGGAAACCTGTAATGCCTTCCTGACTGTCCACCGGCAATATGCAAGGCTTCGGAAGGAAAACGACCAGAAGCAGCGCCGGATGGACGATCTGGAAAAAGCACTGGCCGAACTGCATGCCGCGAACCTGAAGACCGGGGAAGAGGAAAGCCTCCAGGCAGAGACGCTTCGGCTCAGAAATGCAGAAAAAATCGCTGCTGTGCTGCGAAACGCACGGGAGGAACTGACCTGGAGTGAATCGGAAAGCAGCAGCCTTGAAAAGATTAAAGCGGCCGCTGCCGCGATGAAAAGCCTTTCGGCCTATGGTCCGCAGATGAGCAGCCTGGGCGAACGGCTTGACAGCGCCTACTATGAGCTGGAGGAAGCGGCCTTCGAAATCAGCACTCTTCTTGACGGGCTGGATCAGGATCCCGGGAGACTTGAAAAGATGGAAGAGCGGCTGGATCTGATCCGGCGGATGGAGCGAAAATACGGCGCAGACATTCCCTCCGTTCTGGCGGCGCAGGAAAACATGGAAGAGGAATATAAGCATCTGTGCTCCCTGGAAGACCAGGTGGAGGAAACCGGGCAGAAGCATAAGCAGACGCTGATGATCTACCGGGCTGCGGCCAGAACACTGTCGGAAAGCAGAAAAAGAATTGCAGCAGATTTTGAAAAGCGAATGCAGGAACAGCTGCGGGATCTGGGAATGGAAAAAACAGTTTTCGTAGTCAATTTTGCAGAACCCCGGGAAGGCGAACGAAAACCTATGCCCAGGCCGGTTGGCGATGACCAGGTATCCTTCCTGATTTCCCCGAACCCGGGTGAACCGCTGAAACCCCTGGCGAAGATTGCTTCCGGCGGTGAGCTGAGCCGGCTGATGCTGGCAATGAAAGCCCTGGAAGCCGAGGGCAGCGGTGTCGAGAGCATGGTTTTCGATGAGATCGATACCGGCATCAGCGGCCGGATGGCCCAGGTTGTCGCTGAAAAAATGGGTGCCATTGCCGGGAGCCGCCAGGTGATCTGTGTCACGCATCTGCCTCAGATTGCTGCCGCAGCGGATGATCAGTTTCTGGTCAGCAAAGATGTGGCGGAGGGACGGACTCATACCCAGGTGGAGAAACTGGACCGGGAAGGACGGATCCGGGAGATGGCAAGGATGATCAGCGGAGCTGAAGGCAGCGGAACTGATGCAGAAGCGTATGCCAGAAGCATGATCGAGGCCGGAGAGAAAATGAAGGGCAGGCTGACATCCCGCCGGAAAACAGAATCCGATTCCCGCTGAACGCTGGATCAACCGGGAGTATATGATCCCTCAAGTTTGTTAAAAAATAGATTTGTTTTAATTGGTGGAATTATGATATAATCTTTGCAAAGAACAACTCCTCTGGAAGGAGGGCATTTGCCCGTGTTTGAAATGAAGTTGTTTCCCGGTGGCATTCATCCCCTGGAGGGTGCCAACGGGAAGGCTGTGAACGGTCTGAACCCCATTCGCGTGCTGGAAGCGCCTCCCCGGGTCATTATTCCCCTGCAGCAGCATATCGGCGCCCCTGCGAAAGCAGTCGTTGCGCCCGGAGACCATGTCCGAATCGGACAGAAAATCGGCGAGGCCGGAGGCTTCGTTTCCGCAGCGGTGCACGCCAGCGTATCCGGAACGGTTCACGCTGTGCAGGACGCAATGCTGGCGAATGGAACCATGGTGCCGGCGGTACTGATAGACAATGATTATCAGGAAGAATGGGTGGATCTCCATCCTTCTGATCATCCTGAGACACTGAGTGCCGCCGAACTGCAGCAGATTGTCCGCGATGCGGGGATCGTGGGACTGGGCGGCGCTACATTCCCCACAGCAGTCAAGTTGGCGCCCTCCGGCGGACGGAAAATTGAAAAGCTGATCATTAACGGCGCGGAATGCGAACCATATCTGACAGCGGATCACCGGCTGATGCTGGAAAAAGCGGCGGATATTATTGACGGGATCCGGCTGATGATGCAGGCGCTGGAGGTTGACGAAGCACAGATCGGCGTTGAGAATAACAAGCAGGATGCAATCGATATCCTTTCTGCGGAAGCGAAAAAGGTGGACGGCATTCGGGTCGTGGGTCTTCCGGTCCGTTATCCGCAGGGCGGCGAGAAACAGCTGGTTTTTGCACTGACCCACAGGCAGGTGCCCAACGGCGGGCTGCCGCTGGACGTAGGCTGCGTGGTGTGCAATGTGGGGACGGTTTACGCCATTGACCGGGCTATCCGGGAAGGCCGGCCGCTGGTTGAACGGATTACCACCGTGGGCGGGCTGGTCAACAATCCCGGGAATTTCCTGGTTCGGATCGGTACCCCGATTGATCACCTGATCGACGCCTGCGGCGGTCTGCAGCCCCGGGTCCGGCAGTTTATCTACGGCGGCCCGATGATGGGGATGGCCATCGCACGTTTCGATATTCCTGTTACCAAGGGATGCAGCGGGCTGGTGGCCATGTCCGAGAAAGCCATGGAGCCGGAGGAAAGCCCCTGCATCAAATGCGGCAGCTGCCGTTTTGCATGTCCGATGAAGCTTTTCCCAAGCCGGATTGATGCCTTTACGCGGCATAACCGTCTCGAAGAGGCAGAGAAGCTCGGTGTCATGAACTGCATTGAATGCGGATGCTGCACATTCGTCTGTCCCGCCAAACGAAGCCTGACCCAGAGCATGCGCACGGCGAAGAACGGGATCCAGCGGAAGCGGCGGCGGGACGCAGCCCGGAAGGCTCAGGAAGAAGCCCGGGCCGCCCAGGAGGAAGCTGCGAAAAAAGCCCAGGAAGCAGCAGAGAAGGAACCTGAAAAAACCGGAAAGGAGGCGGGCTGAGCCATGCAAAAGAATCTGACAGTGACCTCATCGCCTCATCTTCGATCCTCCCGTTCTACGAAGAGCATCATGCAGGAGGTCTGCCTGGCCCTGGCTCCCGCAGGTATTGCCGGGGTTGTGCTGTTCGGCTGGCAGGCCCTTGCAATCATTCTGACCTCGGTGCTCAGCTGCGTGCTGAGTGAGTATTTCTTTCAGCGGCTGAACCATAAAAAGATCCTGATCGGTGACTGGAGCGCCGTCGTGACCGGGCTGCTGCTGGCATACAACATTCCTGCAAACGCACCGCTGTGGATTCCACTGATCGGCGGTATTATCGCCATCGTGCTGGTGAAACAGCTGTTTGGTGGCCTCGGCGGCAATTTTATGAACCCTGCGCTTACTGCACGCGCGATCCTTTTCGTGAGCTGGAGCGGAATTATGAGCAATTATCCCGCGACACGGTTCATGACGGATGCAACGACCTCCGGCACCCCACTGGTTCAGATTGCAGCAGGTGAAAATATAGCCATCCGTGATCTGCTGCTCGGGAACTGCGGTGGTGTGCTGGGAGAAACCTGCAAGATCGCGATCCTGCTGGGCGGGCTTTATCTGCTCATTCGCGGAATCGCTGACTGGCGGATTCCGGTCTGCTTCATCGGTTCCGCATTCGTCTGCTACCTGATTCAGGACGGATTCCAGGTGGCTGTTCTTGAAATACTGAGCGGCGGACTGCTCCTCGGCGCTTTCTTCATGGCAACGGATTACGTAACCTGCCCGATGTCCGGATCCGGACGGGTGATTATGGGCGTGGGATGCGGCATCCTGCTGTTCGTCATCCGAAGCTATGCCACCTATATTGAGGGCTGCAGCTTTGCGATCCTGTTCATGAACGTAATGACACCGTTGATCGACCGGTTTACCGCAGGACGGCTCTTCGGGGAGGTGAAAACCCGTGGCTGAGAAGAAAAATACCTTCTGGAATGCTTTTCTCAACGGTCTGCTCTTTGAGAATCCGACCTTCGTGCTGATGGTCGGCATGTGCCCGACGCTGGCGGTGACTACCGCCGCCAGCAATGCCATCGGTATGGGCCTGAGCACCACGGTGGTGCTAGTATGTTCCAACCTGTTCATTTCGCTGCTGAGGAATATGATTTCCGACAAGATCCGGATTCCTGCTTTCATCGTAGTTATCGCCAGCTTTGTGACGATGGTCGAAATGGCACTGAAAGCATATCTGCCTGATCTGAGTGCGACACTGGGGCTCTATATCCCCCTGATCGTTGTGAACTGCATCATCTTTGCCCGGGCGGAATCCTTTGCTTTCAAAAACGGGCCGGTTCTGGCACTGGGCGACGGGCTGGGAATGGGATTTGGCTTCACCCTGGCCATCACCATCCTGGCTTCCATCCGGGAGATCTTCGGCGCGGGCACAATCTTCGGACTGAGCATCATGGGAGAAGGATACAAGCCCATGAGCCTGCTGACGGCGCCGGCCGGCGGCTTCCTGACGCTAGGCATCCTGCTGATTCTTGTAAACCTGGGACGAAAAAAGGTTGATGCCTGGTCGAAGGCAAGGAAGGAGGCTGAAGCGGTATGAAAGAATATCTGCTGATGCTCGTCGGATGCCTGCTGGTCAATAACTATGTCATGTGCCAGTTCCTGGGCATCTGTCCCTTTCTCGGCGTTTCCAAGAAATTTGACACGGCTCTTGGCATGGGGCTGGCGGTCACCTTTGTCATGACCCTGGCGAGCTGCATTACCTGGCTGGTGGAGCATTACATGCTGATTCCGCTGGATCTGACCTATCTTCGGACGATAGCCTTTATCCTGGTTATTGCCGTACTGGTTCAGCTGGTGGAAATGGCGCTGAAAAAGCTGAGCTACAGCCTGTATCAGGCGCTGGGTGTGTATCTGCCGCTGATCACCACAAACTGTGCAGTGCTGGGTGTGGCAGTACTGAACTCCAACAACGAATACGGACTGCTGCAGAGCACCCTGAGCGGCTGTTTCAGCGCTTTGGGCTTTACACTGAGCCTGCTTCTGTTCAGCTGCATCCGGGAACGGCTGGAGATGAGCGACATGCCGAAGTGGATGGAAGGATTCCCGGGCGCGCTGATCGCGGCCGGCCTGATGGCTGTTTCCTTTATGGGATTCAGCGGACTGATCGGATAAGGAGGATCGCGTAAAACATGGAAGTTCTGTATGCGGCGCTGGTCCTCGGCGGTATGGGGGCCCTGTTCGGAATTCTGTTAACGGTTGCGTCAAAAGTCTTTGCCGTGCCTTCCAATCCCCGGCGGGATGCGGTACGTGAAGCACTGCCCGGCGCCAACTGCGGTGGCTGCGGATACCCCGGGTGCGACGGGTGCGCGGATGCCATCGTTGCCGGAAAAGCCCCGCTGAATGCCTGCCCGGTAGGGGGGAGCGAAGTGGCGAAAAAGATTGCCGCTGCCCTGGGACAGGAAGCACAGGAGGAAGGCGTCAAGATGGTGGCCCAGGTGCTTTGCCAGGGGGACCTGGAGCACTGCAAGGTCAAATTCAACTACAGCGGTATTCAGGACTGCGTGGCAGCAAGCCTGGTCAACGACGGCAGCAAGAGCTGCAAATATGCCTGCCTTGGCCTGGGTACCTGCGTTCGGGTGTGTCCGTTCGACGCGATCCGGATTGATCCCGCGAAGGGGATTGCCGAAGTAGACCGGGAGAAATGCCAGAGCTGCGGAAAATGCGTGGATGTGTGTCCGAAGCATGTCATTCAGCTGCAGCCCATGAATCAACCGGTCCGGCTGCTGTGCCGGGCTGCGGACAAGGGCATCCTTGTCAGCGACAACTGCCGCGTCGGATGCATCGGCTGCGAACGCTGTTTCAATGCGTGCAAGTTCGGCGCCATCGAGATGAAGGATCATCTGCCAATCATTGATATGCAGAAATGCCGCGGCTGCATGATGTGTGCAGAGGCCTGCCCGACCAACGCGATCTGGGCGGACTGGGATCACCGGAAGATTGCAGAAATCAACAAAAACGAATGTATCGGCTGCGGCCTGTGTAAACGGCAGTGCCAGTTTGAATCCATTGTGGGCGAGGTCAAGAAGCCGCATGAAGTTCTGGATGCCTGTACCGGGTGCGGCAAATGCGCTGAAAAGTGTCCGAAAAAGTGCATCACCATGAAAGTCCGTGAACATACAAGGGATGCTTTCTCGAAGATCGGTACGACGCCGGAAGCAGTATCTGTGGATAAACCGGTTGTTCAGGAAGAAAAACCAAAACCGAAGTATTCACCGGAAGTACAGGCAAAAATTGACGCAGCCCTGAAAGCCAAGAAGGCCAAGGAAGAAGCGGCCAAAGCATCTGAGACAAAATAAACATCCAGCAGGGGCCCCGAAATCAGTCCGGGGCCCTTAAAATTTGGGAAAAAAGTGCTTGCCAAAAGACATGCGAGCAGGTATAATTTACATGATGTGCGTGACCAATCAGGAGTTGTCATCGGCGCACACGGATTTTGATCGAGGAGGAGTTTCCCATGTCCAAGAAGTATCTGTACCTCTTCAGTGAAGGTAACGCTACCATGCGCGAGCTGCTGGGCGGCAAGGGCGCAAACCTGGCAGAGATGACCAACATCGGCCTGCCTGTACCCCAGGGTTTCACCATTTCCACCGAAGCCTGCACCCAGTATTATGAAGATGGCCGTCAGATCAACGATGAAATCCAGGCGCAGATCATGGAATACATCGCCAAGATGGAAGAGATCAACGGCAAGAAGTTCGGCGATCTGAAGAATCCGCTGCTGGTTTCTGTCCGTTCCGGTGCCCGGGCCTCCATGCCCGGCATGATGGACACCATCCTGAACCTGGGACTGAACGATGATGTTGTGGCCGCCATGATTGCGGGCAATCCGGATCCCAAGTTTGAGCGCTTCGTATATGACAGCTATCGCCGGTTCATCCAGATGTACTCCGATGTCGTTATGGAAGTCGGCAAGAAGTATTTCGAGCAGCTGATTGATGAGATGAAGAAGGACCGGGGCGTCACCTTTGACGTGGAGCTGACCGCTGCAGATCTGAAGGAACTGGCTGCTGCATTCAAGGCGGAATACAAGAGCAAGATCGGGGAGGATTTCCCATCCGACCCCAAGGAACAGCTGATGGGTGCCATCAAGGCCGTGTTCCGTTCCTGGGACAATCCCCGGGCAAACGTGTACCGCCGGGACAACGATATCCCCTACAGCTGGGGCACTGCCGTGAACGTGATGCCCATGGTATTCGGCAACCTGAATGACAATTCCGGCACCGGCGTGGCCTTTACCCGTGATCCTGCCACCGGTGAGAAGAAACTGATGGGCGAGTTCCTGACCAACGCACAGGGCGAAGACGTGGTAGCTGGCGTGCGGACTCCCATGCCCATTTCCCAGATGGAAGAGAAATTCCCCGAAGCCTACGCGGATTTCGTGCGGGTTTGCGATCTGCTGGAGAAGCACTACCGCGACATGCAGGACATGGAGTTCACCGTCGAGAACGGAAAGCTGTATATGCTGCAGTGCCGCAGCGGCAAACGCACAGCGCCTGCTGCGCTGAAGATTGCCTGCGACCTGGTGGATGAGGGCATGCGCACGGAAGAGGAAGCCGTGGCCATGATCGATCCGCGGAACCTGGATACCCTGCTGCATCCGCAGTTCGACGCAGCTGCGCTGAAGAAGGCGGAGCCCATCGGCAAGGGCCTGGGCGCGTCCCCCGGCGCTGCATGCGGCAAGATCGTCTTCACCGCTGAAGACGCTGAAGCCTGGGCAGCCCGCGGTGAGAAGGTTGTTCTGGTCCGTCTGGAAACCTCTCCGGAAGATATCACCGGCATGAAGAGCGCCCAGGGCATCCTGACTGTCCGCGGCGGCATGACTTCCCACGCGGCCGTTGTGGCCCGCGGCATGGGCAAGTGCTGCGTATCCGGCTGCGGCGAAATCGCCATGGACGAGGAGAACAAGAAGTTCGACCTGGCCGGCAAGACCTATCATGAAGGCGATGCCATTTCCATCGACGGTTCCACCGGCAAGATTTATGACGGGATCGTTCCGACCGTGGACGCCACCATCGCCGGCGAATTCGGCCGGATCATGGCCTGGGCCGACAAGTATCGGAAACTGAAGGTCCGCACGAATGCCGACACCCCCACCGACGCAAAGAAGGCCCGGGAGCTGGGCGCGGAAGGCATCGGACTGTGCCGGACGGAGCATATGTTCTTCGAGCCGGAGCGCATCGCTGCTTTCCGTGAGATGATCTGCTCCGATACCGCCGAAGAGCGCGAAGTGGCCCTGAATAAGATTCTGCCCTATCAGCAGAGCGACTTTGAGAAGCTGTATGAAGCGCTGGAAGGCTGCCCCGTCTGCATCCGCTTCCTGGATCCGCCGCTGCACGAGTTCGTTCCCACCACCGAGGAAGAAATCGCCGCGCTGGCCAAAGCCCAGAACAAGAGCGTGGAAACCATCAAGAACATCATTGCTGGCCTGCATGAGTTCAACCCGATGATGGGCCACCGCGGATGCCGGCTGGCGGTTACCTATCCTGAAATTGCCCGGATGCAGACCAAAGCAGTCATCCGTGCGGCAATCAATACCAAGAAGGCGCATCCCGACTGGGATGTCAAGCCTGAAATCATGATTCCGCTGGTCTGCGAAATCAAGGAGCTGAAGTTCGTCAAGAAGGTGGTTGTTGAGACTGCTGACGCTGAAATCGCAGCCTCTGACGTGAAGCTGGAGTACGAAGTGGGTACCATGATCGAGATCCCGCGCGCTGCGCTGACCGCAGACGAGATCGCGACGGAAGCAGACTTCTTCTGCTTCGGCACCAATGACCTGACCCAGATGACCTTCGGCTTCAGCCGCGACGATGCGGGCAAGTTCCTGAGTGCATACTACGATACCAAGATCTTCGAGAATGATCCCTTTGCGAAGCTGGATCAGACCGGTGTCGGCAAGCTGATGGAAATGGCCATCAAGCTGGGGCGGTCCGTGAATCCGAAGCTGCATGTAGGTATTTGCGGCGAGCATGGCGGCGATCCGAGCTCTGTGGAATTCTGCCACAGGATCGGCCTCGACTATGTGAGCTGCTCTCCCTTCCGGGTACCGATTGCCCGGCTGGCTGCCGCTCAGGCTGCAATCGCGGACAAGAAGTAAGAAGAACCAAAAACCAGCAAACAGCCCTGCGCATCCGCGCAGGGCTTCTCTTATGGATGACCTTTATGCATGCCTGAAGTGCGGACGCCTGAGGCTGAAAAACGGATTAATCCCATTCCTCCTCATCGCGGAGCACCTGATCACAGGCCTGGCGGGCGAGATCCCAGCTGTAACCCCGGCGGACGATGCCCGCGGCCATCTTTTCCCGGGTTTTCCGCGGATCTTCTCCGGACTTTGCGCGTTTCAGCGCTTTCCGTGCAATTTCGACTGCGTCTTCCAGCTGTTCCTTTTCCGGAAGATTTTCCAGAACGCTTTCGACATCTTCGCCGGAAATCCCCTTCATTTTCAGCTCCTGAGCGATCCGGCGGGGGCCATATCTCTGGCCGGAACGATACCGGGCCCACTGATCTGCAAAATCCCGATCATTCAGGAAGCCTTCCCGATCCAGCTTAAAGAGGACCATTTTCACGGTTTCCGGTGAATATCCGATCCGACGAAGCTTCTGGTCAATTTCTCCTTTGCTGCAGGTCCGGACGGCCAGGAAGGAGACCGCCTTCTCCAGTGCAGAACGATACTGGCGCTGGGTGACCCAGGATGAAAACTCTTCCGGATCCAGTTCATCGTTTACTTTCAGCGGACGTTCCGAGAGCATGGATTTCAACAGCAGGTATTCACTGCCGTCATCCAGAACCACCCGAATTCTGCCCCGGACTTTTTCTACCTCACTGATCCGGACCAAAACGGCATCTCCTCCTTTAACGCCCAATGCAACATGTCTGCATTGGAGATTCCCAGCCGTCCCCGGCGGGCCTCGCTGGCGCCTCCGTTCAGAAAAATCACAATCCGGCCTGTTTCTTCTTCCCAGAAAGCGCCGTCCACACAGCCATAGGCAAAACCCTGATGGCCCAGAATACGTCCGGCAGACAAGGAAGGATCCCGGATGATCAGAAGCCCAAGCCCATAGCTTAATGACGGGGAGATTTTCCCATATTCCGCGTGCGCCCGGGCCAGTTCCTGACCGAGCCCGGATTGCAGCAGGGGTTTACCTTCCGCCATCAGACAGCGCAGAAGCTTCTCCAGTGAAAAAACATCCACATACATGGCGCCGGCAGTATGGCCGTAATGCCGCAGGGGATCCGGTTCAGAAAGCGGCTTCCGGCCGAGCGGCGTCACCAACAGCTCCTTCGACGGCTGATAGGGGAGAACACGGGAGATCGGGACAATCTCTGCCGGGTCCAGCTGAGATGCATCCAGGGTAGCCCGCATTCCCAACGGGCTGAAAACCTTCCTGTCCAAAACGATGGAAACAGGTTCCCGCTCGATCGCTTCGAGCAGACATCCGATGAGGCCGAAGCCGAGATTTGAATAATGAAAAGCGTGACCGGGCTTTACCCGCGTACATTTTCCAAGCAGATCCGGGAACGGAACCCCCTGCAGCAATGCCTCTTCCAAGCCGGGCGGATCCAGAAGACCGGAGGTATGGGACAGCAGATGTTCCACCGTCACTCCTTCGAGTTCCGGTACCGGACTGATATTTCCCCAGGAAGCTAAGAGATCATTTAAGCAGGCATGAAGGGGGATTCCCTGATCCTCCAGCACAGTGAGGGCAGCCAGCGAAGTGGCCATCTTCGTGATGGAAGCAACCCTGAACATGGAAGAGCCGGAAATATCTCTGCGCGGGTTCGTCAGAGAACAGGTTATCCTGGTTTGTCGGGACCCATCCGCAAGCAGGACAGATGCCCCGAGTACATGATTTTTCCGCAGCAGCCGAATCCAGGAATCCGGCGCAGAGAGAGGGTGACCTTCGACACGGATCTGCGGATTCCGTTCCAACCGGGGCGCCCGAAAGGGGAGTGCCAGGAGATAAAGCCTATTTTTCCATTTCGTGGTTGGCATAGATCACCTCCGAGGTTTGATCCTGCTGATACAGCACAATGGCGGACAGGGTATTCAGCAGAGAAAAGGCGCCCAGAAGCAGCAGCTGACTTTTCACTGAAGCCAGGAGAGGCGGGCACCATCCCAGGCAGAAAAACAGGACCGGAATACCGGGCAGAAAAGGCAGTACCGAGAAAAGCCGAAGCTGAAAGCCTGTTCCTGAAGCCTGGTGCCTGAATGCAAGCATAAGAAAAAAAGCAAAGCAGATCATCAGACTGAGCAGCTGACTGACACGGATACGCCCGCTCAGATAGAGAGAATCTGTCCGAAGATTCTCGATCAGAAGCCGCCCGGCTGCATAAAGCATTGCGTAGGAACCGAATACATCGCCGGGACAACGGAAGAAATATCTTCTGCCCCACAGCAGGAAACAAAAGATGCCAAAGTCCAGCACGGACTCGTAAAAGAAGGCTGCTGCATGCCATACCGAAACCCCGTTCTCCGAAATCAGAACTGCCAGCGGAAAAAAGCGGAAAGCGGGAATGGAAACAGGAATTCCATAGGCTTCCTGATTAAAATAATTTCCCCAGCGACCAATCGACTGTGCCAGAGCCACACCCGGGGCAAGAATATCCAGCATCATATCGAACCGGATGTGCCGCCTGCGACAGAAAACGAAAGCAGTCAGCAACCCGGCAATAATCCCGCCGTAAACTGCCAGCCCTCCTTCCCAGATATACAGGACAGACAGGGGATGAGTCCTGAAAACCGGCCAGGAAAAAGCGACATAATAAAGCCTGGCCCCCAGAATTCCCAGCGGGAGCACCCGCAGGGCCAGATCGATTACAGTATCTTCGGGCAGGTGAAGGCGATTCGCTTCCCGACTGGCCAAAAGAACTGCCAGCGATATACCCACGACAATCAGGACACCATACCATGGAAGCAGGCCGAAAATCAGACGGGAAGAAGGAGCGGCCACAGCGAAACCTCCTGCAAGAATGTTTCTTTATTATAAAAGTGGATCTTCCGGATGTCAATTTGCCTTCCGGCGCAGAGGCGAAGCAGAAAAGTTGCATTGTGAGGACAATGATGGTAAAATATCTCAGAAATCAATGAGGAAAGCCTCATGGAAGGAAGGGACATCCAAATGAGCAAGGTTGTGGTATTTGATCATCCGCTGATTCAGCATAAGCTCAGTATTATGCGGGACAAGCATACAGGAAGCAAACAGTTCCGGGAACTGCTGTCTGAGATCGCCATGCTGATGGTTTTTGAAGTAACCCGGGATCTGGAAACCGAGGAAGTTGCAGTGGAGACGCCCATCTGCACTGCGAAATGCCGGCGGCTCAGCGGAAAAAAGCTGGGTATTATTCCCATCCTGCGGGCTGGCCTGGGCATGGTGGACGGCGTCACAAATCTGGTTCCGTCAGCCAAAGTCGGGCATATCGGCCTGTATCGGGATCCACAAACCCTGGAACCGGTGGAATACTATTGCAAACTGCCTGCGGACAGTGAGAACCGTGAGCTGCTGGTACTGGATCCTATGCTGGCTACCGGCGGAAGCGCCAGTGCTGCAATTGATTTTATCAAAAAGCGCGGATGTACGCATATCCGTCTCGTAAATCTGATTGCGGCTCCGGAAGGCATTGCGAGGATTCAGAAGGATCATCCGGATGTGGATATCTATGTCGCTGCGCTGGATGATCACCTGAATGAACACGGATACATTGTACCCGGTCTGGGCGACGCCGGAGACAGGCTGTTCGGCACGAAGTAAGCCGATCCGGACTGCAATTCCGGGCGGTTCAACCCCCTGATGATTCATTTGCTCCGATCCCTGCAGCCTTTCTTTCCAAAGGGATAGAGCCGGCAGGCTTCTCCATGCAAACCCTGGAGCTGATTCGGGAAGCGGGAGAAGCTTTTTTCATGCTGTTTTTCCGGCGGGTTCCGGTGCTTTTTTCCGGGATGAACCGTACACGGAATAAACTTGATTAACGGTAGGCTTTGGTTTATAATATTTTGATCAGAGCGGGGCCGGGCGGCCCGGATGGAGTGGGCCATGATTCATGCCAGGCTGGCGCCTCTTTGCGGCGTGACGGATTACGTTTTCCGGGAAATCTGTTTTGAACAGGGGTGTGAGCAGGCATATACCGAGATGATCAGCGCAATGGGTTATCTTTGTGCCCCCGGACAGCGGGCGGTCCAGGAGCTGATGATCCGCGGAAAAAATGAAAAAAAGCTGATTGTTCAGCTGTTTGGGCGGGACCCGGATACTGTTGCTGAAGCGGCTGCCCGAATGGAATCGCTGGAACGCTATGACGGCATTGACCTGAATATGGGTTGCCCGGCGCACAAGATCGCTCCTTCCGGCGAAGGATGCGGACTGATGCGAATGCCGGAGAATGCGGAAGAGATGATGCGAAAGACGGTTCGGGCTGTTTCGCTTCCGGTCAGCATCAAAATCAGACTTGGCTGGGACACGGCGCATATCAATGCCCCGGAGATTGCGAAACGCGCTCAGGACGCCGGAATCCGTGAAATCACGGTTCACGGGCGGACCCGGGAACAGCAGTACAGCGGGGAAGCGAACTGGGAAGAAATTGCCCGGGTAGCAGAATGTGTGGAAATTCCGGTCTATGGCAACGGGGACATCTGGGACGGTGAAACGGCGCGAACCCGGAGTGAAGCATACGGGTTAGCCGGAGTTGTCATCGGCCGCGGCGCCATGGGAAATCCCTGGATTTTCCGGGAAATACTGGATATCAATCAGGGACGGAGTCCCAGACCGGTGACGACGGAAGAACGGTTCCGGATGATCGAGGACCATTACACCCGTATGCTGGCATGGAAGCCAGCGCATATCGCGGTCCGTGAAATGCGGAAACATATCGGATGGTACCTGCACGGACTGCGGGGTGCCAGTCGTGCCCGGGCGGAAATTAACCGGGCGGAAACCCCGGAAGCGGTTCGGGAAATCCTGGAACGAATTCAGGTGGAGTTATCCTGACAGAGAAGGAGAGTTATCCATGAAAAAAGTCATCTGCGCCCTGTTCACCCTGCTGATCCTGCTGGGAGGCTGCACTTCGCTGGCGGCAAACGAATATACCCTGCCTCAGAAGCTGGAAAACCAACAGAAGGTCGGAAGCGGACTGAAGGGCAGCTTTACGATGCACATGGAAGGATCGGATCCGCTGATCCTGTCGCTGATTCCATTTCAGGATCAGGAAATTCAGATCCGAGCCATTCGATCCGGTAATGACAGACATATTGCGCTGTACCGTGAAGGGCAGAATGAAAGTCGGGACGGGCTGACGGAACTGCTGCAGCAGGACGGGAGCTGGTTTATCCGCAGCGATCTGCTGCCAGACCAGGTCTACCGGATTCCGGACGCCATCCAGACTGCCGGGCTGATCCATCACCCGAAGGGCGAGAATCCTTCCTTTGCGACAGCCGCAGCCAGATGGTATGAAATGACTGAGAGCAAGCGGAAAAGTCTGCTGGATCCGGTGACGGAGAAACTTTCAAAGGCGCTGGAGGTCTGGCTGGCCGACTATGCCGGCGTTTCTGAGGTGAAAACCCTTGCAAACGGCATCTCAGCCGTAGACCTGACTTATACCATTCCCATGGCGGAAATCCGGAAGGAAATTGTCCGGCTGGTGGAAGACATGACCATGGATGCGGATGCGCAGGCCCTGCTGAACAGCATTCTGACCGCTGAACAGCAGAAGATCTACATGAACCAGCACCTCGGATATTTCTATCAGGCGGCGATGGAAGCTCTGGACAATGATTATGATCTGCTTTACACCCGCACTGTTTCCACGCTGGGGCAGATGATTTCCAGCAGTCTGGAGATGCCTCTGGATGAGCGCACCATGGGATACCAGTCCCTGCTGATCGAGGAAGCCGGCGGACTGATTTCCATAACGCTTCGCGGAGAAGACTCCCTTCTGATGCTGACGATCCCCGGAAACATCGATTTCAGTCAGATCGACGCTTTCAATGCCTGGGTAGTGTACCGTTCAGGAGAAGACGAAGATCAATCTGCTGCGGTTCCGATGGCGCTGAAAATCCGGGTCACTCACGGCAGCGAACTGTCCAGCGATGAGGAAAACCGGAACCATCTCCGGGAACACTGGGTCATACAGGCGGAACGGGATGTAACCAGGCTGCCTGAGGGAGAGGTTGCGGAGAACTATCCGGAGATGCAGCCGATGAGTGCCGATCTGATGCTTCACTATTTCAGCCGGACTTCACAGTCCAGCCCAACTACCCTGGAAATTGAAGCCCTGCTCGAAAAAGAAGACTTTGGGCTGAACCTGAAAGGACAGGTCAAAACCACCTCTCCGTGGCCCTTTTCCCCGTTTTCTGCAGATGAGGCGATTGAACTGGCCAATATGGAGCCTGAAGAAAGGTCAGTGCTGATGGCGGAATGGCTGACGTCAGCGGGAGAAATGCTGACCCGGACAGGAAACGCTTCTCCTGCCGGGGATATCTCTGATCCTGAGAACCAGGAAAAACCAGAGGAAGAAAATGGCAATACTACGGCACAGAATGACAAGCCGGAAGATGTCGGCGAGGCGGAAGAACCTGGCGGGTCCGTGGATACCGGAGAGGCTGAAGGCTCCGACGTGACCGCGGAAAGCAGTGAGGCGGAAGAATCGGATGGGGCGGAAGAAACCGCCGCGACCGAATAAAAAAGCTTCCGGAAAACCGGAAGCAAAAGGAAAGATCCATCTGAAAAAATGACCGGCAATTCCGGAATAACAGAAAAAAGGATCAGCCAGGGATCTCCTGAATCAGGCATACCGCCTGAGCGGAGATCCCTTCTTTTCTGCCCTCGAAGCCCAGATGTTCCGTAGTGGTGGCTTTAACATTCACACGGTTCCGGGGCAGGGAAAGGGCTTTGGAAAGACCTTCCACCATCTCCGGAATATACGGTGAAAGCTTTGGCTGCTGCGCTACGATCGTTACATCGGCATTAGCCGGACGGAACCCATGCTTCTTCAGATCCAGGAGGACAGCTTCCAGCAGTTTCATGGAAGAAATTCCCTTATATGCCGGATCCGTATCCGGGAAATGATGCCCGATATCCCAGAGCCCGGCTGCGCCGAGCAGGGCGTCCATCAGGGCATGAAGCGCAACATCCGCATCACTGTGGCCAAGGAGCCCCCGGGAATGGGGTACCTCCACGCCACAGAGGATGAGTTTCCGCCCCTCCACCAGCTGATGAACATCATAGCCCAACCCAACCCGGAAGGAAGGCAGGTTTCCGTTTTCAGAAGCATCCGAGGCAAGAAAAGCTTCCGCCATCATCAAGTCCTCCTTCGTTGTCAGCTTCAGGTTTTTTCGACTGCCCTTAGACAGATACACCGGATAACCCGCATGCTCCATCAGAGCAGCATCATCGGTCCCTTCAAAATGATCCTGCGCTGCGAGGGCATGAGCAGCCCTCAGATCCCGCAGACAGAAGCCCTGAGGCGTCTGCATGGCCCGGAGAGAGGCGCGGGGAATCGTCTCCGCCACAAAGCCATCCTGACTGATTTTCTTGACCGTATCAGTCACCGGAACGGAGGCTACCCCGGATCCGTGTTCGGAAAGATCCGTCAACACCCGGCGGATGGTTGCCGCATCCAGCAGGCAGCGGGCTCCGTCATGAACCAAAACATAAGCCTTCTCATCCGGAAGGGCGGCAAGTCCATTGCTTACTGAAGCCTGGCGTGTATCTCCGCCTTCCACAAAGGAAACCGGAAACCCCAGACTTCCGGGATCCACAGCTTCGTGAATCAAAGTGGAATCCTCCCGGCGACAGACCACAACCAGCTGATCCGCAAACCCGGAAAAGGCTTCCGCGCTGCGCCGGATACATGGCTTTCCAGCGACGGGGAGAAGGATTTTATTTTTTCCAGCGCCCATCCGAGCGCCGCTGCCGCCTGCCAGCAGAATAACAAATACAGGAATTTTCATGACCTTTCCAGCGCTGCAGCAGCGTCCTCCTCAAGCACCTGATAGAGTTTATCCGCGTCCTCTTTACGAACCGTTTCGGCAATGGAAAGCACCTCATAGGCACCGACATGCTCTCCAAAGCGGATCGTGATCCGATCTCCCGGTTTTACTTCTGCACCGGGCTTTGCCACACGGCCGTTGATTTCCACCCGACCGCCTGCACAGGCTTCATTGGCGACTGTGCGGCGTTTAATAATCCGGGAAACCTTCAGGTATTTATCGAGCCTCATCTTTCAGCATCCTTTCATAAAAAAACCACAGGGGCGAACCCTGTGGGCGAGGTAAACAAATTACTTTTTCTTGCCCTTTTTCTTCGCAGGGATATTTACCCTGTCCTTCAGGGCTTTGCCCGCTTTAAAGGCCGGAGCTTTGGAGGCGGCGATTCTGACTTCTTCACCCGTCCGGGGATTCCGTGCAACACGGGCAGGGCGATCCTTGATCAGGAAGGTTCCAAAGCCAATCAGCTGCAGCCTGTCGCCATTCGCCAGCGCATCGCTGACCGCATCCATAAATGCATTCACGCTCTTCTCGGCGTCTTTCTTCGACAGATTTGTTTTTTCCGCCAGCGCGGAAACCAGTTCATTTTTATTCATGTACATCCTCCTGTTTCATTCATCCGCTATGAATTCTGTTCCATGAGAGAAAAAGTAGATTCATTTCCCCCCGCTGCTGCTTCTAAGTATACACGCAGCTGTTGATTTGTCAAGCTTTCAGGCAGTTTTCGATCTGCAAGAACCGCTTTTTCAGCTGCCTGGAATTGACGCTTCAGCTGATCCACCTCATGATGCAGCAGAATTTCGGCATCCATATCCTTCCGGTAACAGAGCTCCGTACATTTCAGAAGGAGAGAAGCCAGCTTCCGAGCGGACAGTTTATGATCCTCCAGCAGTGTTTCGGAAAGCCTGCGGATTTCTGCGGCAATCTCTTCCGGACTCCGGCGAAGAGCCGGCAGCTGAGCGAGCTTCTTGCAGATCTTGATCGCGTACTTCAGGGAGGGCAGCGCTGTGGAGACATCTTCGAGGGATTCCCCAACGGTTTTGCTTCCGGTTTCCCGACGCTTGATTGTTTCCCAGGTATCAGCTACAGTCTCCGCGGAGTTTTTATGCTCCGTTCCAAAGACATGAGGATGACGCTGAATCATTTTGCGGCAGATGTGGGTGAGCACATCCGCCATGGTGAACTCCTCAAAGGTCTGTCCGATGGAGGCATGGAAGAAAACCTGGAAGAGCACATCTCCCAGTTCATCCGAGAGATGATCCATATCCCCCTCTTCGATAGCGCTGACGGCCTCCCAGGCTTCCTCGACCATGTAGGGCGTCAGGGAAACATGGGTCTGAATCCGGTCCCAGGGACAGCCGTCAGGCGCCCGGAGACGGGAAAGAATTGCCTCCAGATCAGCAAACGTGAACCGCGAACGCTGTGTGAAATCGGCGCCGGGGATCAGAAAGGCTGTGGTATGGTCATAAGCTTTCTGGCAGTCCAGGAGATAAAGCGGAATCGTCCGGGAGATACGCCGGGATTTGTCGGACGGGGGAAAGAAAATGACCGGCTGCTCATCATCATACAGATCCAGCAGATGCAGTTTCACCTCGCCGGCCAGTAAAGCCGTATCTATTTCCAATACCCAAAGATCCAGGGCCGGGTCCACCGAAGCAGAGAGGAAGTCCGTGGCGGAAAACACCCGAAAACCCTCTCCGGCGGACCGGGGCTTTATGCTGAGGGGCTGTTCCGACTCACAGGCGTCGAGCGTGGAGAGACCGGGAAGAATAATCAGGTTTCCATCCCGATCCGGCCTTTCCGATTTCGCTTTGCTGCCAGGGCCTGCATTTTTCCGCTCCGGAAGTTCCCCTTCGCTTCGAATCCAGTTTTTCAGTGCACGGACTGCTCCATCCCGCGCGGGATCCATGACGGCGAAAGCAATCGGTCCATCTGCTGCTTCCTGCCACAGAAACTGCGCCATGGCCTCATGCATCCGATCGAAATCATCAAAGCGATCATAAAATGCATCCATGGACTCAAAAGGGACGGACTGTTCCCGGAGCCACGCCGCTACCGGATGCTTTCCGGTACGCAGGAAAAGATGCTTTGCTTTTTTCAGGGCTTCAGCGGACTGGAGAGTGAGCAGTTCCGGCGCGCCGGGACCAAGCGGAATCACCGTGATGACGGGTATTTGTCTTGCTTTCGTGCTCAAGTCTTTTTCCTCCTCCGGTGAAGACGCCCGATAAATGCGTTCAGATCAGCCCGATCCATCGCCCCGATACAGAAGGCTGCAAGGAAATACACTCCGATACCGACGGCTACCTCCACCAGTGTACACAGGCGGTGAAAAGGCAGGATCAGCTGCAGACTCCAGACCGCCAGTCCCATCAGAGCGGCAGCCATTGCAGGCTTCAGAATCCATTCCTTCAGATTCAGAGGGATATCCGCATAACGGCAGACATAGTACAGATTTGGAATCAGGGAAACAGAATAGCAGACAATGGAAGCAAAGGGCCCGCCATGGATGTGGAAACCCGGAATACCGACAAGGATATAGTTCATGATGATTTTGCAACTGACCCCGGCAATCAGCGTATACATGGGGATGCGCTGCTTGCCGAGCCCCTGAAGGATCGCGCTGGTAGCCTGAACGGCGGTAAACAGAACAACAGTGAGGCTGGAAACCGTCAGCAGCTCCCAGCCGATCTGAAACTGCTCCGGCGCGAGACTCTCAAAATACAGGAAGCCGAAGACCGGCTTTGCCAGAACGCTCATTCCCACTGAACAGGGAAAACCAATCAGAAATGCCAGCCGCAGCCCCTGATTGCAGGCCTTCTGCATCGCTGATCTGTCCTGGAGCGCCTGGGCGGCTGAAACAGCCGGAACCAGGCTCATGGCCACTGCCAGCGCCAGGGCGGTGGGCATATTGATCAACCGGATCACCAGACCGGAAAACACCCCATAGAGGGAACGGGCCACCTCGTTTGTAAGCCCCGCATCCATCATCCGGGGAACCATCATCACGGAATCCACAAACTGGGCCAGGGGAACAATGCAGGCACTGATCGTGATGGGAACGGAGATTACAAAGAGCTGGCCGGCCACTGTGCGGGTGGATACTTCCCGGACCGGGGCCAGCTGGGGAATCCGTGAAAAAACCGAACGCTGACGGAAATATATGCCAGCGACCACCAGCGTCGCACAGGCTTCGCTCAGCGTGATGCCAAGCAGCGAGCCTGCCGCGCCCAGCGCCAGGGACCGACGGGCACCGAAGTATGCCAGCGGCAGGCAGAAAAGCAGCTTGCACAGCTGTTCAACGATCTGAGAAATGGCAGTGGGCTTCATGTTCTGCTGTCCCTGCATAAAGCCCCTGAAAGCACTCAGTGCGCAGACGAGGGCCAGGCAGGGGGCGATCGCATAAAACCCCATGGAAGCCCGGGGCTCCCTGGTCCAGGCTGAAAGAAGACCGTTTCCGGCCAGCATCAGGAGCATGCAGATACAGCCAAGCCCGGTCAGCAGCCACAGCGCCGTTTGAAAGACCCGGTGCGCATTCCGGGGATCGTCCTTCGCCAGATACGAGGAAACCATCCTGGAAACCGCTACCGGCAGACCGGCGGAGGAAAGGGTCAGGAGCAGATTATAGGTCGGATAAACCGACTGATAAATCCCGAGCCCTTCCGAACCGATAATGCGGGTGAGCGGTACTGTGAACAAAAGCCCCAGCAGCTTGCAGATGATACCTGCCAGGCTCAGGATGGAAACCCCTTTGACGATGGATTTTGAGGTGTCTGAGGACATGAAAAGCCCCCTTTCAGTACCATATGGAAAATAATACGCACAGCCAGCCTGCGGACACGGAAATCATTTCAAATGCCCGGAATAAAACGGCGGTGTCAAGTGGATTTCCAGGCCCCGCGAGTAAACAGAATCAGGATCGGGAACAGCTCCAGGCGGCCGGCCAGCATCAGGAAACAGCAAAGCAGCTTCCCCCAGACACCATAGGACGCAAAATCGCTGGCCAGCGCACCGAAGGCCGGCCCCACATTGCTGATACAGGTGAGCGCAGCCGAGAGGTTATCCATAGGTGCGAATTTTCCTTCCAGGGAAAGGAGAAACGCTCCCAGAATTACCAGAAAAAAGTACAGCATGACGAAGATTGAGATCTGGGAAAGCAAAGTTTCATCTGCTGCTTTTCCGTCCAGACGTACAACCTGTACCTTTTTTGGCAGGACTGTGGAATGAACGGCGCGGCGGGCATGCTTGCCGGCCAGCACCACCCGGATGATCTTGATCCCTCCGGCTGTCGATCCGGCGCAGGCGCCGATAAACATGGCAAAAAAGATCAGCATCCGGGACGCAACAGGCCAGTCATTAAAATTCGCAGTTACAAACCCGGTGGTGGACATAATGGAGCAGAGCTGGAAGGCGCTGTACCGGAAAGAGCGGGAAAGATCACCGCTGTAATAGGAGAAATTGAGGAAGGTCAGAATCAGGATAAAGGATCCGACGATCCCCAGGTACCAGCGGAATTCCTCATCCCGGAAAAAGGAGCCGATCTTATCTTTCGGCGGAGATATCAGGAACCGGTAATAGAGGGCAAAGTTCACGCCAAACATGAACATAAAGACCGTAATCACCGATTCAGCCCAGACGGAGCCAAAGGCGCCCACACTCTGGCTGTAATTGCTGAAGCCGCCGGTTCCGGCCGTCGACAGCGTATGAATTGCCGCGTCATACGTATTCAGGCCGCAGAGCATCAGCGCCAGGAATTCGAGAAAAGTCAGAAGGATATAAATCCGATAAAGGATCTTTGCCGTCGCACCGGTATGGGGCACAAGCTTGCTGAGGGAGGGACCGGGGCTCTCAGCCCGGACCAGATGGGATGTCCGCCCTGTCAGCTTCGGCAGCAGTGCCAGTGTCAGCATCAGCACACCCATGCCGCCGACCCAGTGGGTCGTCGCCCGCCAGAACATGATTCCCCTTGGGAAATGCTCGTATTCAAGCAATACGGTAGCTCCGGTGGTGGTGAATCCGGAGACGGATTCAAACAGCGCATCCTCGAAACGGGGATAGAGACCCGAAAAGAAAAAGGGAAGGGCTCCGCCCACGCTGAGCACCAGCCAGCCGAGAGCGACCACCAGGAAACCTTCCCGGAGACGGAGGTGCGTTCCCAGTCCCGGATGAACCAGAAACCAGATCAGCAGTCCGGGAACCAGAAGGCCGCCGATACAGGCTGCCAGCACCGGGGCATCCCCGTCCCGGAAAATCAGCGCCAGAATCAATGCGGGGATCATTGCCAGGGCCACGATGGAAAGCATGGCCCCCAGAAGACGCAGGATCAGCTTTCTGTTCATCGATAAATTACCTCATTCAGATCACCGATGCCGGACTCACGGGATATAATCACCACATGATCGCCTGCCTCAATCCGGTCATTACCAAAAGGAACGATGACCTTTCCCTGATGAACAATGACCGCGACCAGGCTGCCGTGTCGCATGGTAAGATCCTTCAGGGGGATCCCGATATAAGCATCGCCTTCCCGGGCCACAAACTCAATCGCTTCCGCCTTGCCGTCAACCAGCCGGTAAAGCCGCTCGATCTTCGTGCCCTTGCTGTGCTCCCGGGCACGGACATAGCGCAGGATGGTGGAACAGGTGATATACTGGGGGCTGAGGATTGAATCCAGGCCCAGATTACTGAGGAGATCGGCATAGGTTGTCCGGGAATTCTTCGCGATCACCTTCGGGACCCCGCAGCGGGAGGCATACATGCCGGTCATCAGGTTTTCCTCATCCCGGTTGCTCAGGGAAACGAAGGCGTCCATCTGAGAAATACCCTGCTCCTCCAGCAGATCCTGGTCGGTTCCGTCTCCAAGGACGATATCTGCTTTCGGAAACTGCTCGCTCAGATCCCGGGCTTTCTGCGCCGACAGTTCAAAGATGGTCATATGTATCCCCATGGGCGTAATCATCCGGGCCAGATAGTAGGTGATCCTTCCGCCGCCCAGCACCATGACGCTGCGAATTTTCAGGGAATTCCGCCCCAGAAAACGGAAATAATTGGTAATGCTCAGCATGCTGCCGGAAATAAAGACGGTATCTCCGGCCTTAATATAAAAATCACCGCCGGGGATAATCACTTCACCTTCCCGTTCCACCATAGTATACAGCACATGCGGAATGTTGGGGACCCGGGAGGCAATCTCCTTCATGGGGATTCCCACGATAATATCATCCTGCTGGGCACGAAATTCCACCATTTCCACCTGACCACGGGCAAAAGACTCGATACTGCCGGCAAACGGATAACGGAGAAGCTTGCTGATTTCCAGGGCAGTTGCCCGCTCCGGATTAATGGCTACATCAATGCCCATCTCATTCTGCAGGAGCATCTGGCTTTCGTTGTATTCCGGATCCCGGATCCGGGCGATGGTATATTTTGCCCCGAGCCGCCGGGCCATCAGGCAGCAGAGCATGTTGGTTTCATCCCCGGCGGTGGTTGCGATGACGATATCTGCTCGGTCCACCCCGGCTTCCACCAGCGTCTTGGCGTTGGCCCCATTGCCCCGGATGCACATGACATCGAGTGAATCCTGACAGCGGTTAATCACATCTTCACTGCGATCAATGACGGTAATGTCATGATCCTCCGCTGTCAGCCGGTCCGCAAGGGAATGACCGACTTTCCCCGCACCGATCAGAATAATCCGCATCCGGAAAAAACCTCCTCCAAAAAGAGCATTAATTCATTTTACCACGAACAAAAACAGAAGAAAAGCAGCATCGGCACCAGGATGGATTCCTGTTCACGTATCCGGACGGAGAAAAAGTGCGAGGGCTTTTTCAAAACAGGCCGGAGTTGCAGCGAGGATTGCCGAAGAAGCGCCAAAGTCGGGAGAAGGCAGCAGCGGCATGGCAAAACAGCCGCCGGCTTCCCGGAGCAGCAGACTTCCCGCCGCGTAATCCCAGGGCTTCAGGCGCATCTCAAAGAAAATATCGTGGCGCCCGCAGGCCAGCGTGGCCAGATCCACTGCCGCGGATCCAGAGCGGCGAAGATCCGCGCAGGCATGCAGGAAGGATCCGGCCAGATCCATACTCCGCCTGGCCAGCTCTTCATAGTAGGGCGCTGTTCCAAAGGTAACGAGAGCCTTCTCAAATGGCGTATCTGCCACATGAACCGGTTCTCCGTTCAGCGTTGTACCCTTTCCCTTTTCAGCATAGAATAACTCCCGGGTATAGGGCTGCCAGACCAGCCCGACAACGGGCTGACGGTTTTCACAAAGAGCAATGGAAACGGCGGATACGCGGTAGTCATGAATCAGGTTGGTCGTTCCGTCCACCGGATCCACAATCCACGTCAGACGGTCGCTCAGGGGCTGATTCTCCTGTTCTTCTCCGATCATATCAGAGCCGGGAACCAGGGAAAGGAGCTTTTCTCCCAGAAAGCTTTCCACCGCCGTGTCGATATTGGTGACGAAGTTGGCATGGCCTTCCTTCTGTTCTACGGCAGCCGGACGAACAGAGAACATGTCCCCGGCATGCATTGCGATGTCCTTCAGGGTTTTTTCGAATTCAAACATTGCTGTAACCTCAACCGTTTCAGGCGGACTCATACGCTGCGTCTGGTTCCAGACGCAGCAGCTTTCTTGCGTTTTCTCCACAAATCATGGCCACATCCTCCCGGGAAAGAGGCAAAGCACGGATCTTCCGGAGCTCTTCAGCGGGATCCGCCCAGGGACTGTCCGTGCCGAAAAGCACATGATCTGCACCAAAGCAGTGCACCAGATCGCAGAAAGCAGATTCTGAAAGAAGCTGCAGACCGCTTTCATCCCACGGAAAACCATCTGCCGCCGGAGAAAGCCGCCCCAGCGAGAAGGAGGTATCCAGATAAATACCTGTATCAGCCAGCAAAGACGCCGCTTCCTCCCAGCATTTCCAGCCGGCCATATGGGCGCCGATCATCCGGACGGATCCGACCGCATCCAGCGCCCGGCGTACCCGGGCGGGGAGCGCCTCATCATGATGGGGAAGACCGATGTCCCATCCGCCATGAATAAGGACCAGGAGACCGAGATCCCGGCATTTTTTCAGCAGACGCAGGGATCTGGGATCATCAATGCCGACCTCTTCATAGGGCGGATGCAGCTTGATGCCGCGAATCCCGGCAGTTGCCACGCGCTCCAGCTCGGATTCCCATCCGTCGAAGGCGGGATGCATGGCTGCAAAGGAAAGCAGTCTGTCCGGACGTTCGGCAGGCTTTCCTGACTGTCCGGCAAAGTCTTCCAGCACATGATTGTTAATCGGAACCACCTGCTCCGGATAGGTTGCGACAGGCTGGATGACCGCGAGATCGACTCCCGCCGCTGCTTCCGTTTTCCGCAGGCCGGCGGCGGTTCCATCCGAAAAAAGCGCTGTATGGCAGTTGCCCTGCAGCTTTTTGAGTGCTTTGCCGGCAATCTTGT
>JAFRGU010000305.1 GCA_017433675.1 Clostridia bacterium | reverse complement strand
AGTTCCGTTTGGTGACGCCGCGCAGCTTCTCGCGCGCCTCTTTGATCTGGGTGCTGGTCGCGCCAGCGGCCTTCATATCCTCATACAGCCCGGTCTTGCTGATGTAGCCTCGCAGAATCTCGCACTTGCCGTCGCGGTCGAAGCTTGCGCTGAATACCAGATTGCCGCAGCGGTCGATCTTGCCGTGGGTCCTCCCAGGAAAAAGGGGTGCACTGGACCGGAATCCGCAGCCACCAGGTGGGCGCATAAAAAAGAATATAGCATTTCTCCGGCCAGAGCTGCACTCTGGATACCGCCCGCCAGGGAAGATTCTGCTCGTCCAGCCACAGGACCAGCGGTTGTGCCGTCGGATCCGCCTGTCGCATCATCCCCGGCGATTTCAGGCGAAGCAGCAGCTTCAGCGGCGTCGGGTCCGGCAGGTACCGGGTCGCGTGTACGCCCCTGCTGTCCACAATATAATCCACTAACTCCCGTCCCTGTAAAAGCAGGGCGGCCAGCACCAGCAGCAGCAGCACGCCCAGCAGCAACAGCAGTGTTACGGGAAAAGATCCGAGAAACAGCTTTTCCACTGCCTCTGTTCCGCCCGAAACTCCTTCCAGCAGCAGCGCAAGCGCCAGCACCACCGTGCCGGCCGGAAGCAGCCATCGCAGAATCGCATTCCAGCACATCCAGTCCGCAACCGGTTTCCGCTCAACCACCCATGCGGCATGGATCGCGCTTTTGGGCAGTTTCGTCCCGCAGATCGGGCAGATATCCCCTGGTTTAACCTCGCGGTTGCATTTTTTACAGGTTGCCGTCAGTGCCATCAGCTTCTCCTTCCCGTTCTGTAATCAAACCTCCGACGAATGCTTCAATGCACCGAACCTTTGGACTGCGTTGTCAGTTTTCTCCCGGACACAGAACAATTCAGTAATTCCATAATAGGCAAAGCATCGGATCGCGTCGGCATCAATCCGTTCCCCACTGATGAGGATCGGCACCGCCGGCGGACAGCTGACGCAGGGCTCTGCCAGAATACGGCCCCGGCACTTGTCAATGGGCAATAATTCCGCCGGAGCCAGAAGTGCCTGCCGCAGGGGAATTGCCTCTTCCGCCCGGGGCAGTG
Source organism: Clostridia bacterium (assembly GCA_017433675.1). Lineage (GTDB taxonomy): Bacteria > Bacillota > Clostridia > Christensenellales > Aristaeellaceae > Aristaeella. The sequence goes on along the minus strand of JAFRGU010000305.1, from coordinate 1,899 downwards.
GAGGGGGAGCCTCGGAGATCGGTTCCCGCCTGGGAATCGCTTCCAGAGCCCGGGTCAGCCGATCCATCCCATCTTTCCCCGTCTCCGGGGACAGCATCATGACCAGAAAATCCGGATCGGAGAATTCACATTCGATTCCCCTTTTCCGCAGCTGATGATGGAGTTCATCTCCGGTATATCCAAAGGCTTTCGCTGCAATCGTCCATTTCAGCGCTTCATCTGCGATAAAATGGTAACCTTGTTCAGTCAGCCTTGCCCTGCAGGTCTGAACTTCCGGCAAAAAAGATTTCAGCCGTGCCGGCCACGCTTCCGCCAGCTTCAGATTGCACCGGTCCAGAGACTGCAGGATCAGCCACGAAGGACTGGTCGATGCAAAAAGCGCCATTCCCCGCTCCACCTGCTCCAGAAAGAGCTCCGGCGCATCCCGGTGGACATGCAGATAAGCCGCACCCGTCAGCGCGGGCAGGGTTTTATGGGCAGAATCACAGCATAGATCCGCTCCCAGGGTAAGAGGATGCAGATCCTCCGGCAGAAAGCGAAGATAGGCTCCATGGGCATTATCGACCAGCAGAGGAATCCCGCGCCCGTGACAGACTTTGGCGATCCCGGATATATCCGCCCGGAATCCGAGATAATCCGGACTTGTCAGATAAACGGCAGCCGGCGGATTTTCCATCCTGTCCAGTATCCCGGCGATTTCCTCTGCAGAAGGAAGGCATGTCAGCAGGGATGAACCCCACAGCCATGACACCTTCAACTCCAGCAGTGCGGCAGCGGAAAGAAAGGCCCGGTGCGCGTTGCGCCCTGCCAGGATCACCGGAGAGATCCCCAGTCTTACAGCCCGCATCCGGGCCAGGAACAGCATCGCCCGGATACACAGCGACGATCCTTCCGTCGAGTACACCGTTCGTCCGGCACCAAACAAACGCGCCGCGTTCTCCTCGCTCTCCCGCAGAATTCCGCTGGCCGGATACAAAGGTGGGGCGCCCTGGATTTCCGTAATGTCCAGCGCTTCGATTGCTCCCCGGCCTTTATGTCCGGGCATATGCATGCGCAGCGGATTCCGGCCGGCATAATCCCGGACAAAATCACAGACAGGGGTTCCAACGGTTTCACCCATCGGCGCGCTCCTTTTCCTGCATCTGTTGTAGATAACCACACCGTTGTCTGTTCTGTTTCTCTCCTATGCAAAAAACTCCTGGAGCATTTCTTCTCCAAGAGTTTCTTGGCTCCCCAGGTAGGGCTCGAACCTACAACCCTTCGGTTAACAGCCGAATGCTCTGCCATTGAGCTACTGAGGAATATGGAATCCGGCAGCGACCTACTCTCCCGGGCCGTCTCCAGCCAAGTACCATCGGCACTGAAGGGCTTAACTTCTGTGTTCGGTATGGGAACAGGTGTGACCCCTTCGTTATCACCACCGGAAAGGGTGAATGAATTTGGTGCGGTCCCGAACCCGGCTGGATCGTTTCCGCTATTCGGTTACTGAACAGTCGTCCTTTTCTTCCTCCGTTCAGCCCCTGCCGTTGTCCGGTTCCCTTACGCTCCGGGGTCTCCCTCGGCGCTTCCTTCCGGTTCCGGCTCAAAGCCTTTGCACTTCAGCAGTGTTCTGCGCTCCGCACTCTGACAACCGCACAGCGTATCGAATATTGATTCAGCTTCTGACCTGGTTTACGTTGCTCCTTCATCCAATCAGTCTCTCTCTCGAGCCTGAAATCAAGCCCTCGACCTATTAGTATCATCAAGCTCCATGCGTTGCCGCACTTCCACCGATGACCTATCTACCCGGTCGTCTTCCGGGGGTCTTACTCCTTTCGGATGGGAGTCTTATTCTTGAGGTGGGCTTCACGCTTAGATGCCTTCAGCGTTTATCCCATCCGCATTTCGCTTCCCTGCTGT
>JAFRGU010000304.1 GCA_017433675.1 Clostridia bacterium | reverse complement strand
GATTTCCACGATCCAGCATGCCGATCATATTCTCGTGCTGGAGGACGGAAGAAGAGCAGAATTCGGGACCCACGCAGAGCTCATGGCCCAGGGCGGCCTGTACCGGTCGACCTTTGAACGGCAGCAGCTTGAAAAGCAGCTGCGGGAGGAGCATCCGGCTGACGAATCCTTCGGGAAGGGAGGCGGTAAGCGGTGAGCGGATCCCATGCTGAACAGAAGACTTCCCTACGGGAAAGGCTCGCTGCGCTGTTCCGTCCGCCTGAAGAAGAGGGACAGGAACTGCGCTATCACGGGAAACCCATGCCCCGTCTGATCGCCTATCTGAAGCCGCACCGGAAAACCTTCTTCCTGTGCCTGGCGCTGGTGCTGCTGCTGACGGGCCTGGAGCTGGTCCGGCCCATGATCATCGGAAACGCCATTGACCGATATATCACCGGAGAAACCCACGAAATCATTCTGGCCGGGGGGCGGGAGCAATGGGATGCCGGTGAACGGGCGGAGGAGCGGTTCGCAGGTGTGATGCAGGCCGCGGGGCTGTATCTGGCGGCACTGATCCTGATCATGCTGCTGAACCGCGCGCAGACGCTGATGCTGCAGAAGATGGGTCAGAGCATCGTCTATGAAATGCGAAACGAGCTGTTCCGGCACGTGGAACAGCTGACGATGCGTTTCTTTGACATTACCCCGGTGGGAAAGACCGTGACCCGGCTGACCAACGACGTGGAGGCCATCAACGAGGTATTTGCGAATATCCTCGTAAAGCTGTTCCGCAATGTGGTCAAAATGATCGGGCTGGCGGTCATTATGGTTTCCATGAACGTCCGGATGGCACTGTACAGTTTCATCCTGATCCCGGTGGTAGCTGCGCTGACGCTGCTGTTCCGCATGATCAGCCGGAGAACCTACCGTATCGTACGTACCCGGCTTACAGCCCTGAATACCTTCCTGAACGAACACCTGAGCGGGATGAAAATCATCCAGGTTTTCGGACGGGAGGAACGGAAAAAACAGGAGTTTGATGAAAAAAACGCGAGTCTGTACCAGGCCAGCTTCCGGGAACTGATGGTATTCGCCATCTTTCGGCCGGGCATCTACCTGCTGAGCGTGGTCGCCCTCATGATTATCATGGTGACCGGCGGCAGCAGCGTGCTGCGGCTGGAGATCACACTGGGCACGCTGTATGTTTTTCTGCAGTACATTAACTCCTTCTTTGAACCCATCCAGGAGCTGGCAGAACAGTTTACGACCCTGCAGAGCGCTATTTCCGCGGCGGAGAAAATCTTTACCCTGCTTGATACGGAGCCGGATATTCCGGCGGAGAAGCATCCAAAGATCCTGCCTGAAATCCGGGGAGAGATCGAATTTGACCATGTCTGGTTTTCCTACACCGGAAAGGAAGAGGACTGGGTGCTGAAGGACGTCAGCTTCCGAATCCTGCCCGGACAGAGCGTGGCGTTCGTCGGCGCGACAGGGGCCGGCAAGAGCAGCATTCTGAACCTGATCGGCAGATACTACGATATCCAGAAGGGGACGATCCGTATCGACGGAACAGACATCCGGGAGCTTTCCCGGGAGCAGATCCGCAGCGCGATCGGCCAGGTGCAGCAGGATGTATTCCTTTTTACCGGGGATATCGCTTCCAACATCCGGCTCCGAAATGAAAACATCACTGACGAAGAGATGAAACAGGCGGCCCGGGAGGTCAACGCCGCCCGGTTTATTGAACGGCTGCCGGACCGGTATGCCTCCCACGTCGCGGAGCGGGGCGCCACTTTCTCCGCGGGACAGCGGCAGCTGCTTTCCTTCGCCCGGACGCTGGCTTTTAATCCCCGGATTCTGATTCTGGATGAAGCGACAGCCAACATCGACACGGAGACGGAACAGTGGATCCAGGAGGCGGTGGCTCATCTGATGCAGGGGCGCACTTCCATCATGGTGGCGCACCGGCTGTCCACCATTCAGCACTGTGACCGGATCATTGTTATGCATCACGGACGAATCCGGGAATCCGGCACCCATCAGGAGCTGCTGGCGCAGGACGGGATCTATAAAAAGCTTTACCAGCTGCAGCTGGCATAATGCAAGGGGGAAAAGCCGGAGTGAGCTATCCAGGAGATAACACCGTGTCCGTCCAGGAGATGGAAGCGCTGCAGCTGGCGGCGCAGCTGATCATGGAAAACGGCGGGGAAACCTTCCGGGCCGAGGAAACCGTTCGCCGGATGGGCGAGGGATTCGGCCTGCAGCAGGTTGAAAGCTTTGCCGTGCCCAGCGGGCTGTTCATCAGCTACCGGACTGAAGAGGGGCGGCTGGAAACCAGCGTCCGCCGGGTACACCACAGAAGCACGAACCTGACGATGGTGGATTCGGTCAACCAGATTTCCCGGGAAACAGCGGCAGGGAAGCTGTCCCCGAAGGAAGCCCTGGTCAGGCTCCGGACGGTCTCGGATCTGCAGAAAAAAGGAACAGGGCTGCGGATGCTGCCTGCGGCGGCGATCTGCGCCGGCGGATTTACCTTCCTTTTTCAGGGCGGATGGACAGAAGCCCTGCTGAGCATGGGAATTGCCGCGCTGGTGCAGGGAACAGGGATGCTTCTGGCCAGGATCCATGATCCCGGTATCGCGAGCAATATCGTGGGCGGATTGCTGACTGCCCTGCTGCCGGCCCTGGCTGCCGGATGGATTCCCGGACTGATCACGGAGGCTGTCGTTGCAGGCGCGCTGATGCCGCTGGTTCCGGGAGTGGCCATGACAAATGCAGTGCAGGATACGCTTCGGGGCGATATGGTATCCGGGCTTTCCCACGGTACATCCGCGCTGATGACCGCCTGCCTGATTGCCGGCGGGGCCCTGCTTGCGCCCCCGCTGATCCGGCTTATTCAGGGAGGTGGACTATGATACCAGCTGCTGATGTCCTGTGCTATCTGGCAGGATCCTTTTTCGGCGCCATCGGATTCGGAATGCTGACCCGGATTCCCCGGCGGGCCCTGCTGCCCTCCGGAATCATTGCGGCACTGGTTTATCTGATCTACTGGCTGCTGCCGCTGGCCGGCGTTTCAGAATATCTGGCGGTTTTCTGCGGATGCCTCCTGGGATCGATTCTCGGGCACATCTGCGCGCGGCGGATGCGGATCATCAACACGGTTTATCTGATGTCGGCCATTGTACCGGTGGTGCCGGGACTGGGACTGTACCGGATGATGGCCAGTCTGGGCCAGGAGCAGATGCACCAGGGTGCGAGCCAGGGTGTGCAGGCGATGATTATCATTGCCATGACTGCGCTGGGACTGATTATGGGGAGCTATCTGGACCGGATTATCCACGAAAAGCGATAAAAAAACGGGGGGCTTTCCAATCGCCCCCCGAGCTTTTTGAGATTCTGTTTCAGGTTTTCTTATTTGCTGCTGGTGATCCAGTCGTAATTCTTCAGGTTCATGCTGAGATGACGGGGTAGACCTTCGACCATCATGGGCTGATAATAGCCCTGAATCAGGGGCCGCACATAGTCCAGGAACTCCTCGGTCACGTAATTGCCGGCCTTGTTGATCCACTTGCGCGGAACGACCTTTTCATCATTGGCGATGCGGTGCACGTCATAAACACCGGTGGTGGACTGATAGGGATCGCTGGAGACACGGTCGATAACGACCATGACGCCGGAGGAACCTTCATCCGCAGCCTTCACGGTGGCACCGCCGACGCTGAAGGCTTCATCCACATCGACGCGGCTGGCCAGATGGGCGGCCGCACGCTGCAGGGTGGAAAGCTCGACGGCACGGGTCTTGCAGCCCAGCTCATTCTTGACCACATTCGCCAGATAGGCAGCGGTCCCGGACATCTGGATATGGCCGAAGGCATCCGTGGTCGCGTTTTCCGTCGCATATTCGCAGACATACTTGCCTTCCGAGGTCCTGATGCCTTCGGAAACCACCGCGACGACAACGTCCTTCTGCTCCAGCAGCTTTTTCACTTCATCCACAAAATGCTCGATGGAGAAGGGAACCTCGGGCAGGTAGATCAGATCGGGACCTTCGCAGTCTTCACTGCGGGAGAGCGCGGCGGAACCGGTCAGCCAGCCCGCATTGCGGCCCATGATTTCCACGATGTTCACGTTCTTCTTCTTGTAGGAGAAGCCCATGGCGTCGCAGATGATCTCCTTGGTGGAGGTGGCGATATACTTGGCGGCGCTGCCGAAGCCGGGCGTATGATCCGTGATGGCCAGGTCATTGTCGATGGTCTTCGGGCAGCCGACGAACTTCTGCTTCGCACCGGTCAGCAGCGAATAGTCGAAGAGCTTACGGATGGTATCCATGGAGTCATTGCCGCCGATATAGATGAACACTTCGATATCCAGCTTGTCCAGCAGCTCGAAAATGCGCTCATAGATCGCTTTGTCCTCATGGATTTCGGGGAGCTTATAACGGCAGGTCCCCAGGAACGCGGAGGGCGTGCGCTTGAGCAGCTCCAGATCCAGCTCGTTCTTGATGTAATCAGACAGATCGACATACTGTTCATCCAGGAAGCCCTGGATGCCGTTACGCATGCCATAAACTTTGCTGAAGCCGCGCTCCATGGCGGTCTTGAACACGCCGGCAAGGCTGGAGTTGATGACGGCAGTCGGGCCGCCGGACTGACCTACGAGAACATTCCCCTTCATGATGCTTCCTCACTTTTTCTTATTTCTCAACCATTGGCTGCCGCAGGGCGGCCAACAACCGGGAGGTATTATACTTCCGTCCCATGGGGCTTGTCAACACCGGCAGTACAAAGGCCGGCGGTGAAAATCCGATCGAAAAAAACGGATTTATTCCACAAAAAATGCCATTCTGTTCAGGCAAGTGTCAACGCTTCTGAAAAACCTTCGCTGAAGGTCGGGTGCGGACGAATGACCGAGGCTAGTTCTTCCAGCGTGCTGCCGCGGACCAGAGCCTGTGTCATCTCGCTGATCAGATCCGACGCCCGGGCGCACATCAGATGAGCGCCGAGCAGGCGGTGGCTTTCCTTTTCATAAACCACTTTGATAAAGCCTCTTTCCTGACGGGAGAGCAGGCTTTTTCCGTTGGCGGACATGGGATATTTATGACTGTCCGCATCCCGCCCCTGTTCCCGGGCAGCTTCCAGCGTCAACCCGACGGAGGCAATTTCCGGATCCGTGTAGATGCAGGCAGGGACGGTCAGGGAAACCGGAGACGGCTGGCCCATCATATGCGCCAGCGCAATACGCCCCTGTGCGACTGCAGCATGGGCGAGCATCATTCCGCCGGTGACATCGCCGATTGCATAGATACCCGGGCAGCTGGTTTCAAAATGCTTATTTACCAGAATCCGGCCCCGGTCTTCGTCCACCCGGAAACGATCTCCGAAAAGGCCTTCGGTACAGGGCTTCCGGCCGACACAGACCAGAATCCCGTCGGAGGCCAGTTCCAGCGGCTGATCCCCCTGCAGGCAGGAGCAACGAAGACTGTTTTCAGCCTGCTGAATTTCCTGAACCCGGGTATCGCACAGCACCTGAATTCCCCGCTTTTTCAGAAGCATCTTCAGGCTCTGGCTGATTTCCCGGTCCATATTCGCAACGATCCGGGGCAGCGCTTCCACAATTGTGACAGCGCTGCCCAGCGATGCAAAAACGGAGGCGAACTCTACGCCGATGACTCCGCCGCCGATGATCAGCAGACGCGGATAAACACCGTCGGATTTATTCAGCAGCGTGTCGCTTGTTTCCACATTCGGGGAGGAAAGGCCGGGAATCGGAGGCAGCGCAGGCCGGGAGCCGGTCGCGATCAGGATCCTTTTCGCTTTCAGAACCGTATCCTCCGTCCCACGGACAGAGACGGTATGAGCATCCAAAATGGTTCCGACACCGGACAGGACGGTCACTTTCTTCTGCTTCATCCGCTGCGCGATTCCATCCCGAAGCTGCTGGATCACCTGATCCTTATATTCATGCAGAGCCGGGAAAGTACAGGACGCTTCCGGGCATTCAATC
>JAFRGU010000303.1 GCA_017433675.1 Clostridia bacterium | reverse complement strand
GATCCTCGATTCAACATCCTTCGGCCGAGGGAGCGGCTGTTTTTCAGATTTTTTTGCACTCCATGTAGAACCGTTTTTCGTCCGCCTCCCCCATGGAGAAGGTTTTCCGGGGCAGCACCCCCAGAAGCTTCACGCTCTCAAAGAACGTATGCTTGTCGATCTGAGGCAGCAGGAAGCCTACCGCGTCCTTCTGCTGCGCCAGCTTCCGCAGGGACTGATCTCCGTGGATAAAGTCGATCTTCGCCTTCGGATGGTTCTGCAGAAAATCATCCAGAAACAGCTGGATCGTTTCGCAGGGGATGGCCCCTTCCGGATTTTTCACCACAACCGGATATTCATCCTTCCGAATGGCCATCTGGAAGGTGTGTCCTTCTCCTTCCTCCGCCAGCCCCATCCCCCGGACCTCCGCGTACCGTTCCCAGCAGTCATACAGCTCTTCCGGCGTCGTACCTGTAATCAGCCGGTGAATCGGTTCAAACCGGAGGGCTTCGTCATGGATGTTTTCCACTTCGCACAGGGCAAACCGGGCCGGATGTGTCTTCCGCTCCGCTTCGCTCAGCGTTTCCCGGATCTCGTTCCAATAAGCCTTCGCGGTAGCCAGGGAATGATTTCCGTCTCCCACGGCCAGCAGCATCGGATCCTCCCCCTGACGATCCCGCAGCGCGCTCAGCGCCGCTTCCGTCCGGAGCAGATCCGCCGCATCCTCCACCGCATAGCCTGTCAGGTGCCCGCCGCCCTGCATCAGATCAAAATCGTAAAGCTTTCTGAGGGAATGCGCTTTTTCCGCCAGAGGCTCAAGCACGGTCCTTTCCGGATCATCGATCAGAATCAGAATATGGCTGAGCTCCAGCGGCGCTCCGCGGCGAATTTTCAATCTCGGCGGCAGCCGCTCCTCAATGGTCTTTTCCGTAGGGCGCACAAGCGGCCGGGATCCCGGCGTAAAATCATACTGCTCCAGATCGACCGTGCCCACCAGGCCAAGACGGCTCCCGGAGGGCGTTTCCCGCCGGCACAGCACAAAACCGTTTTTCACCGCCGGCACCAGCAGCCCCTGCTCCAGGTAGGAGGCCATGGCTCCGTGAATCGCGGGAATTCTCTCCTCGCTGCGGTCCAGATCCACCTCCGGCAGCATCAGCCGCAGCGTGGAAGGCCGGTCTCCCACCACCGATTCCGTCTTTTCCCAGTATTCCGGCTGAGAGGTATACTGATCACAGGCGATACAAGCCCAGGTTTCCGGAGCGATTTCCTTTTCCGGCAGCAATATTTCCGCCGGATAAAAAGGTGTATGCATCTCATTCATAACGGATCTTCTCCTTTCCTGCGATCGGCGACAAAAAGCTGATATCCGCGCTTTTCCGGCAAACCTGGAAAACCGGTTTTCCGGAAAGGGATTTATTAAGTTTACACCAAAGGCCTTCCGGATGCAATGAAAAAAACGGGAGAAATAAATGCAGGGGAGCGGTTCCTTTCACGCGTTCCCCGCATGATTTCCGAGCCGTCTCCCCCTGATATATCCCGCCCGCGGAGGCCTCTTACAGATCGAAGATAACCTGAACGCACCGGGACAGAAATCCAACATCGCTGATCTCTGCCGTCTCCTGTTCATACTCCCGGTCGTAATGCTGCAACAATACCTGCCGGTCGTTCAGAATCCGGATCTTCCGCAGATACCGGTGTTCGTTATAATTGATCAGCATCACGGCCCCGTCCACCGGACTTTGCGCCGGCACCGTCAGTACCAGATCCCCTCTGCGGATCCGGAACCCCTGCATGCTGTCATCCGGAACAAGATAATAGAACACCTTATCCGGGTTTGCTCCCTCGATGCGTCCGTTTTCCACCGGCACCAGCTTATATTTTACTGGCTTCATCACCGCGTTCATCACAGGCACCCGCTTCATTACGCTCTGCAGGGCGTCAAGCCAGATGCTCCCGGCAATTCCCTCATCCTTTTCCTCGGTGGAGGCTACCTTCTCCGCTTCCTTCACCTTTACCTTCGCCGCCGCGGCCCTGGCCGCCAGGGCAGGCTGCACCTGCGCCAGATCTACCGTGGAGGCAATGTCATCCAGCGTAAACTCCGCCTCGTTCTGCTGCTTCAGCCCGATGGTCTTCAGAATCCTGCGGGCCTGGTCATCCCCGATGATCCGGGTTCCCGCTTCCACCGCCATAATGTAGCTCTCGCTGACCCCGCATTTCCGGGCCACCTGTTTCGGCGTCAGTTTCTGCCGGATCCGCTCCGTCCGAATCAGATCTCCCAATCTGCTCATACATTTTCCCTCTTCCGTTTCAAGGATTCCCACTCATTGTATTCATTTTCTCCGCCTGTGTAAAGCGGCACTTTTCCGCCTTTATTTATCGGACGTTTTTTGCAGGAAAAAACGTTTCCGCGCAGAATTAGTATATGATGGGGTCTGCCCAGACACCGGATCACAGGAAAGGACGAACAGGAATGGACAAGCTTACACAGAGCGAGCTGGACGAAATTCAGGAGTTTCAGAAATATAAGTTTGATACCCAGCTGCTGATTGAAGGGGAGGATCTGGATGATTTCGAGATCCGGGACTATATTGCTGAACACTTTGAAGGCAATGAACTGCTGGTGGTAGGGGACGAAGAGCTGATCAAGCTGCATTTTCATACCAACGAGCCCTGGCTGATCATGGCCTACTGCGCCACAAAGGGAGATATCTACGACGTGGTTGTGGAAAACATGTTCCGCCAGGCCAAGGGGCTGCAGGGTTAACCGCTCCCCGGAAGAAAAACAGGCATACATAGCAACGGCCGTGAAATCTGATCCTTCACGGCCGTCTTTTTTATTCCCGGATTTCCTGCTCCTGATTCGCTCTTTTTCTATTTCGCTTCGTACCAGTTCATTCCCCTGTGCACCTCCGCCACCAGAGGCACCTGCAGCGAGATCACCTGCTCCATGTTTGTCCGAAGAATCTCCGCCGCCCTGTCCGCTTCCTCCGGCGGACATTCCAGCAGCAGTTCATCGTGTACCTGTAAAATCAGCCGGCTTTTCATGCGCTCGCGCCGCAGCGCCTCATCAACCCGAACCATGGCCAGCTTGATCAGATCCGCGGCCGTTCCCTGAATCGGCGTATTCATGGCGGCCCGTTTTCCAAATTCCCGGACCATCGCCTTCGGGCTTCTCAGCTCCGGCAGATACCGGCGCCTTCCCAGCAGGGTCTCCGCGTAACCCTTCCGACGGCCGTCCTCGGCCGCCTGATCCATATAGTTTTTGATCCGGGGATATTTCTGAAAATATTTTTCGATGAAGTCCTGCGCTTCGTAGCGGCTGACCCCGGTATTCCGGCTCAGACCGAAGCTGCTGATCCCGTAGATCAGCCCGAAATTCACCGCTTTGGCCCGGCTGCGCAGCTCCGGCGTCACCCACTCCGGCGGCACGTCAAATATTTCGCTGGCCGTCCTTGCGTGAATATCCTCTCCCTTCCTGAAGGCGTCCAGCATGGCGGGATCTCCGGAAAAATGAGCCATCAGCCGCAGCTCGATCTGGCTGTAATCCGCATCCAGCAGGATCCATCCTTCCCGGGGAATAAAGACCTTCCGCAATTCCCGACCTTCCTCCGTACGAACCGGAATATTCTGCAGATTCGGCTCGGAGGAGGAAAGCCTTCCCGTGGCTGTCACAGTCTGATCAAAGGTGGAATGAATCCGTCCGTTCCGGTCCACCAGCGGCAGCATTCCTTCCACGTAGGTTCCGTTCAGCTTGGTCAGCTTTCTGTAGCGCAGCAGCGGCTCTATAATCTGCGGCGCCTCCCAGCGAAGCCCCTCCAGGACCTCCACGGAGGTGGAATATCCCCGGCTTGTCTTTTTCCCGTGAGGAAGCTTCAGCTTTTCAAACAGCACGTCTCCCAGCTGCTGGGTGCTGTTCACGTTGAATTCTCCCTGCCCGCAGGCATCAATCACCTGTTTCCGGAGCGTATCGATCTCCCCGGAATATTCCTCTCCCAGTTTTCGCAGATATGCCGTATCCACCCGGAAGCCTTCCTTTTCCATCCGGTACAGCACAAAGCTCAGCGGCATCTCCATATCCTTCATCAGGGATTCCATCTTCTCCGCGCGAATTTTCTCCCGCTGCCAGACCCACAGGGAACACAGACCTGCTGCGTCCTCTTCTCCGCCGCTGACCAGATTTTTCAGTTGATCGTTTTTTTCCTGGGGATTAAGCAGATACGCGCCCAGCAGCGTATCCCAGGCAAACGCTTCCGGCAGCGGCAGCCCCATCTGATTCAGCCGGTGAAGCAAAGCCTTGCCTCCGTGAACCACGGCTCCGCCTTTTTGTATTGCGTCCGCCAATACGGTCATAACCTCCATGGAATCCAGCCCCGGCGTCAGGAGATCCCCTCCGAGGGTCACCCTGGCTCTGTCTCCCGTTTCCGCCGCCAGGGAAACTTCATCCTCCCGGATAAACACGCAGAAGGGGTCCTTTTCCCGTTCTTTCAGCCATGCTGTCAGCATCGAAATATCCGTCAGTGCCACCCAGTCGCTGAAGGCCAGCAAAGGCGCGGTTTTTTCCTGATTCTCCTGTTCCGGCATCTCGGTTTCTTCTTTTTTTACAGCCTCAGCCTGCCTTTTTCCGGATCTTCCCGCCTCTTTTTCCTTTTCTTTTCCCTCTCCGTCCTGAATTCTGCGGATCAGAGAGAACAGCTTCAGCTTTTCCAGCGCCGGAATCCACGACGCCACGTCTCCCAAGGCGCAGTCCTCCAGCGAAAAATCAACGGGCGCGTCCCGGTGAATCGTCGCCAGCTCCTTGCAGAACCGCGCCTGATCTCCGTACTGCTGCAGCTTTTCCCCTAGTTTTCCCTTGATTTCACCCGCGTGAGCCAGGACGTTCTCCAGGGTATCATACTGCTGCAGCAGCTTTACCGCCGTTTTATCTCCGACTCCCGGAATTCCCGGAATATGGTCGCTGGCGTCTCCGGCCATTCCTTTCCAGTCTGTCACCTGATCGGGGCGGAATCCGTATTCCTCCATCACCTTCTCCGGTGTAAAAAGAATCGTTTCGCTGATGCCCTTTCGCGTAAACAACAGCTCCGTTCCCTGTCCGACCAGCTGCAGCGCATCCCTGTCCCCGGTCAGCAGCATGGGGGTAACCCCTTCCCCCGCGCCCCGCAGGCTCAGCGTACCCAGCAGGTCATCCGCCTCCCAGCCCTGCAGGGAAAAGCGCCGTATACCCATCTCATCCAACAGGGTTCGAATGGTTTCCAGCTGCTGAATCAGCTCCGGCGCCGTCGCGCTTCGCCCGGCTTTATAATCCGCGTAAATTCTGTGGCGGAAGGTGGGGCCATGCTCATCGAAACAGACGGCCAGATATCGGACATGCTGCTCCCGGATGACCTTCAGCAGCATGTTCAGAAAACCGAAAATCGCGTTTGTATATACCCCTTCCGCGTCCATCAGGGGAAGCGCGTGAAAAGCCCGGTGCATCAGGCTGTTTCCGTCCACGATTAAAAACAGATCCTTCATCTTCCATCCTCCGGCATTTTGTTGAGAAAATTATATTGTTTTTTCTCTCTGCTGTCCATGCTTTTCTCCTTTTCCGCGGATGCGCCGCCTTTCTGACGCATACAATTATTGATAATTATCCTATCCTGACAGAAGGTTTGAATGGGCTGCCCGACTTTTTTCCTCTCTTTCTTTTCAAACAGAAACTTTCATGATATAATCCCGTATGGCTTGATACAGAGGAGGATTTTCAATGAGCTATTCCGTTGGAGCCGTTTCCCTGGGTTGTAATAAAAACCGGGTGGACACGGAAACTGCTTTGGGACTGCTCAAGGACCATGGGTACAGAATTGTTTCCGATCCATCCCTGGCGGATATTCTTCTGGTGAATACCTGCGGTTTTATCGATCCTGCCAAGGAAGAATCGATTAATACGATTCTGGAAATGGCAGAATATAAGCAACGGGGCTCCTGCAGGCTGCTGGTGGTGACCGGCTGCCTTTCCCAGCGGTATGAGAAGGACCTGATGTCGGAGCTTCCTGAAATTGATCTGCTGCTGGGCGTCAATCAGTACGCACAGCTGCCGAAGCTGATCGATCAGGCCCTGAAAGGGCAGCGAATTCATGCCTGCAGCGATGATCTGTCCTATTTTGAACAGAAACGCGTGCTTACAACGCCCGGTTATTCCGCTTATATTCGGATTGGAGAAGGCTGTTCCAACCGGTGCACCTTCTGTGCCATTCCGCTGATTCGCGGTCCCTATCGCAGCCGGAGCGAGGATCATATTCTTCAGGAAATCAGCGATCTGGCGCTTCAGGGCGTCCGGGAGCATATTCTGATTGCTCAGGATACAACCCGATGGGGTACGGATCACGGAGGGCATACACAGCTTCCCGCCCTGATGCGAAAGGCGGCGGAAATCGAAGGCGTAGAATGGCTTCGGGTTCTGTACTGCTATCCCGACGAAACCAACGAAGAGCTGCTGGATCTGCTGGCCTCCCATCCAAAGATCTGTCCCTATCTGGATATCCCCGTCCAGCATATTCATCCTGATATCCTGAAGCGGATGCACCGCCGGGGAACCAGGGAGGATATCCTTCGCTGCATCCGGGGTGCAAAGAAAAGAGGGCTTACCCTTAGGACTACGCTGATTACAGGATTTCCCGGAGAGACGGAAGATCAGTTCCGGGAACTGCTTGATTTTGTCGCGGAAGCGGAATTCGACCGGCTCGGCGCCTTTGCCTATTCACCCGAAGAAGGAACTCCCGCGGCCAGGATGCCGGATCAGATTCCGGAGGAAATCAAGCAGGACAGGCTGGACAGGCTGATGACCCTGCAGAGTACGATTTCTCTGAAACAGAATCAGAAGCGGGTCGGCACGACCGAGCGGGTTCTGGTAACCGATCTGAACGACCAGGGAATGGCTTTAGGCCGCAGCCGCCGGGAGGTTCCGGAAGAGGACGGGGAAATCTTAATTCGTCTGAAGGAAAAACAGCCGGAAATCGGTTCCTTTATTTCTGTGAAAATCACTCAGGCGGACACATATGATCTGACAGGAGAAATGGTATGAACTGGCCAAATCGTCTGAGCATTATTCGGGTGCTGTGCATTCCGGTCCTGATTCTGCTCCTTTCTCTGGAGCCCGTCTGGTGTCATTGGGCTGCTGTCCTTGTTTTTTCCTTTGCCTCGTTTACGGATTACCTGGATGGCCATTTAGCGCGGAAACACCAGTGGATTACGGTTTTCGGAAAGTTTATTGATCCCGTGGCCGATAAGCTGCTGGTTCTTTCCACCTTCATTCAGCTGATTGGCATGAATCTGGTTCCTTCCTGGATGGTCGTTCTGATTCTGGCCCGGGAGCTGAGCGTAGACGGGCTTCGTCTGATCGCGATTTCCAAAGGGCAGGTCATTGCCGCCGGGCATTTGGGAAAGATCAAAACCGCCAGCCAGATGTTTTTTCTGCTGATGCTCCTGATTCTGCGAATGCCGGCCTTTTCCTTTCCGATAGGAATCATCTTCAGTCTATGGATTATTGTCATCACGCTTTGGAGCGGTGTTGATTATTTTATTCGAAACAGAAGGATTCTGTCGGAATAATCCACCATTTTTTATCCACACCCCGGTGAATTCGTCTCATTCTGTGGATAAAAAATAAACAAAAATAGATGAATATTACATTTAATTCATATTTTATGGCTTATTTCCGGATCATGGGCAGGAAAATCCGGAAGCACGTAGAAATATCCCCAAAGAATGCCGTTTTGATCAGGCTTTAACCACAGATTATTCATCGTTGAAAAGGCTTGTAATATATGGGAATCATCGACTTTTCCACATTTTTCACAGGCCCTACTACGACAACGATTATATATATTATTATTATGGTGATTTCGTATGGCGAAAGTTCACTGACAGAAAGGATGAACGGGATCGATGAATTTTTCGATCAATAATCAGGACCTGCTGGAAGGTCTGAATGTGGTTACAAGAGCTCTGTCTTCCCGGCCTGCCAAGCAGATTCTGGACGGCGTTTTGATTGTGGCGCAGGATCACAGGATTACGCTGACCTGTTCCGATGGTGCCATGTCCATCGAATATACGAACGCGGCGGATGTGTACGAGGATGGTCAGGTGGTGCTGCCCGGAAAAATTTTGACGGAGCTGATTCGGAAAATGCCCGGCGGTACGGTTTCCGTTTCCGTGGAAAATCAGCGTACAGCTACGATTCGCTGTCAGAAGGCAAGAAGCAATCTGGCCATCATGAGCGCCGCTGAATATCCGGAAATCATGCATCTGAAGCATTATCAGACGGTTAAAATTCCTCAGAAGAAATTCCGGGATATGATTTCTCATGTAACTTTTGCGATTGCAACGGATGAAAACCGGCAGATTTTAACGGGCTGTCTGCTGGAGGTCAGCCGGAATGAAGCGAGGCTTGTTTCCCTGGATGGATTCCGGCTCGCAATGCAGAAGCTCTTTCAGCCTTTTGATCTTCCGGATGATACGGAAATGGTCAAGGTTATCATTCCCGGGAGGGTCATCAATGAAATGAGCCGGATTATTCCGGAGGATGATGCTTTCTGTACGCTGATTTTTGATCAGGGAAGAATGCAGTGCATGTTCGGAAATATCCGGATCAGTTCCGTGCTGCTTGCGGGGGAATATATCGACTACAGAAGAATTATTCCTTCGGAATTCAAAACCATGGCAAAAATGAACCGGGTTGTTGTTTCGGATGCCATTGACCGGGCAAGTCTGATGGCCAGGGAAGGAAAAAGCAATCTGGTAAAGATGAGTTTTCGGGGGAATCTGCTTCGTATTTCCTCCAACGCCGAGCTGGGCGACGTGGAGGAGGAGATGGATATAGAACTGAATGGCAATGATATTGATATTGCTTTCAATGCAAAATATCTGATCGACGTGATTCGCAACGTGGAGGATGAGCATCTGTATATGCATTTTAACAGCAATGTCAGCCCCTGCGTGGTCTATTCGCCGGAGCGTCAGGATTATCTGTATCTGATTCTGCCTGTCCGGGTTTTCCAGTAATCGTTTTCGGAAAAAAGTTGGAACATTTTCAGGTATATTACAGCGCGACATGGACAGCCGCGCTGTTTTTCTGACAGAGGATAAGGAAGCATGGTCATTGATCGTATAGAGCTGACGCATTACAGAAATTATGAAAAACTGATCATGGAACCGCATCCGGGCGTGAATATTTTTTTCGGACAGAACGGTTCCGGAAAAACGAATCTGCTGGAAGCGATTCATTACTGCTCCCTGGGAAAAAGCCATCGGATCAGCCAGGATCAAAATGCGGTCATGATGGGAAAAGACGGTGCTTCCTGCAGGTTATTTCTTCGGGAAGGAGAATTTCGAAAAGAAATTGTTGTAAAGCTGCAGCCGGGAGAAGAATTTGCGAAATCCGTATGGATCGATCATAAAAAAATTGGCCGCCTGTCTGAAATGATGGGGGTGCTTCGGTGTGTGATATTCAGCCCGGAGGATCTGGGGCTTGTAAGGGACGGTCCGTCAGTTCGCCGCAGATACCTGGATATGATGATCAGTCAGATCAGCAGGCCATATTTTATTGCCCTTCAGCAGTACAGATCGGCAATGAATCAGCGAAATGCGATTCTTAAGAAGGCAAAAATCAGTTTCAGCAGACCGGATGATATGATCGAGGATTTCGAAGCTTCGATGACTGAATATGCCGAACAGATCTGCAGCGCCAGGGTCAGGTATATCGAACAGATCAGTGAAAGCGTGCAACAGATCTATCGACAGATCAGCGGCATAAAGGATGAAGCCTTTAAAATCAGGTATCATGCTTCTGTCCCATGGCAGCAGGGTACAGGGTTTCCCATGGCGGAGATGCTGAAAAACAACCGTGAAGAGGACGTCCGGCAGGGGATCACGGGGATCGGTCCGCAGCGGGATGATCTGATTCTCACGCTGAACGGAAAAAATATGAAATTATATGCCTCTCAGGGTCAGACCCGTACGGGCGCTCTGAGTCTGAAGCTGGCTCAGCTGTATCTGATTCAGCAGGTTACGGGAGATCAACCGGTTCTTCTGCTGGATGATGTGATGAGTGAACTGGATATTCGAAGAAGAATGAATCTTCTTTCCGAAATTGAGGGCGTGCAGACCTTTATCACCTGTTCCGATGAAGGAGACCTGGAAGCCTGGCAGAACTATCGGACCTATGAGGTATTTACGCAGGGCGGAAACGGACAGTTGAGCGTTGTCAAGGAAGGCCCTGATATTCAGAAGCAAATTCTTCGGGAGCCTGTGTTTGAATAATTGTTTCACGTGAAACATTCAGAAAGAAGGATGCCTATGACGGAATGGACGGATGCTCAGAAGCGGGTTATTCAATCGAATGCCCATGAGCTGATCTGTACCGCGGCGGCAGGCAGCGGTAAAACGGCGGTGATGATTGAGCGTATCGTTCGATTTCTGCGGGAAGGAGCGGAACCGGCCAGCTTCCTGATTATGACCTTTACAAACGCGGCTGCTGGGGAAATGAGAGAAAAGCTGAAAAAAAGGCTTCTTTCTGAAAGAAAAAATCCGATGATCCGCAAGGCGCTGGATCAGCTGGACCTGATGCAGATTTCAACAATTCATGCCTTCTGTCAGCAGTTAATCAAAAATCAGTTTCAGGCGCTGAATGTTGATCCCGATTTTCAGATTTGTGATACGTCGGAAAAAAAGAAATATTTCCATCAGGCCTTTAAGGATACCTGTGATGAGCTGGAATCGGAGCGAAATCCGCTTTTTTTTGAATTAAAAAATAAATATGAGCTGGAAAAAGCGGAAAAGATGACCGGGCAGCTGGAAAACTTTCTGATGACGCTGCCGGATCCGTTTCGGTGGCTGAATGAGAAAATAGAGCAGATTCCGGTGGTTTATGCTGCAGACCATCCCTGGTTTGAAGGGCTTAGAGAAATAACCGCGGAAACACTTTTGCAGTCAGAAGTGGTGCTGCGTCAGATGTATGACATGTTTGAACAGCCCTTTTCTCTGGAAGCTTACAGGGACAGCTGGAAATCGGACGCGGAATTGTTTCACGTGAAACAATCGTCACTGAGGGATCAATCCCTTCCGATAGAACCGGCGGCTTTTGAAAAGCTGAAGCCGGTCAGGGGATTAACCATTCAGGAAAGCGACTGGAAGGACAGATACCAGGTTCTAAGAGACAATTATAAAAAACAGATTCTGAAGGCGGACGAGCTGCTGCTGGCGACGCCTGAACAGACGCTGTCTGAATGGCAGTCCATTAAAAACACGCTGACGGCATTTCAGCTGCTGGTGCGGCGAACGGAAGAAAAATATCGGGCACTGAAGCTGCAGAAAAACCTGCTGGAATTCCACGATCTGGAACAGTATGCGGCGGAACTTCTGGCGGATGAAACGGTTCGAAAGGAAGTACAGAATACATGGCGCTATGTTTTTATCGACGAGTGCCAGGATATTTCAGCCATTCAGAACCATATCATCGATATGCTGAAGAGTCCGGAAAATGATCTGTTTATGGTGGGAGATGTAAAACAGAGCATTTATCGCTTCCGGCTGGCTGAACCGGGAATCTTTCTGCGAAGGATCCGGGAGTGCAGGGATCATCCGGAAGAAGGTCGGGAATGCATTACGCTGCAGAATAATTTCCGTTCCAGACAGGAAATTCTCGAGACCACAAATCAGATATTCCGATCGGTCATGCGGGAAAAAACGGCGGAGATGGATTACGGTCCCGAGGAAGAACTGGTGGCCGGCAGAAAAACAGAAGGATTCGACCCTGTGCAGGTCATTCGAATTGAAAAGCCGGAAGAAAAAATGAGCGATCTGGAAGCGACGGCGGATTTTCTCCGAAGCGAAATGCAGCAGCTGCTGCTGGAGCGGAATCCGGCGGAAGACAGATGCTGGCAGTTCAGGGATATGGTTATTCTGATGCCGGCGGTTCATCCCGACGGAGAAAAGCTGGCGGAATTGCTGGAAGCGCGAAATATTCCGGTTTTCTATGACGGCGGCGGGGAATATTTTGAAACGACAGAGGTCCAGGTCATGAAAAATCTTCTGTCCTGGATCGATAATCCCATGCAGGACTTTCCATTGATTTCCGTTTTGGAAAATGCGCCTTTTTATTTTACGGACGAAGAACTTGCGGAAATCAGACTGAATCATTCTGCCAGGGAAATCCCCTTTTATCAGGCTTTTATGGAAACTTCCGAGCAGGAAACGCTCCTGGGAAAAAAATGCCGGGATGTAAAGGAAAAGCTCCATCAATGGCAGATTACGGCAGAAAATACCCGGGTGGCAAAGCTGCTGTGGAAGCTTTATGATGAAACAGGATACTATTATCTGGTAGGTGCGGATCCTGGAGGAGACGTGCGGCAGGCAAATCTGCGGATGCTTGTTCAGCAGGCGGCGGATGCGGAAAAGAGGGGAATCGATACAATCCATCGCTTTATTTCCTATATGGGGGATCAGCAGGCTTATGGAGACCGTCAGAGCGCAACGCCCTTGGGAAGTCAGGATGATCTTGTTCGGATCATGACAATTCACAAGAGCAAAGGACTCCAGTTTCCGATTGTTTTCTGTGCGGGGATGGATAAAAGCGCGGTGCGGGCTGATTCAGAGGAATTGCGCTGTCACGCGGACCTGGGTATTTGCGTTCATTTTAAGGATCCGGACAACAGGATTTCCCGCCCAACCCTGGCAAATGCGGTTTTTTCCTGGAAAAAGCGCCATGAGGAAACCGCGGAGAAGATCCGACTGCTGTATGTGGCCATGACCCGGGCCCAGGAAAAACTGTATCTGCTTACCTGTCAGGAAACGAATCCCGTCTGGGCCATGCCGGAGGGGGAAGCTCGGGTGCTGGCGGGAAATTGTTACACAGACTGGTGGATGCCGGTCCTTGACAGTGCGGATTTGAAAAAATCTTCCACAGGTTATTCACACAGCGACTCGCCTTATGAAATAAGGGTTTTTGAAGCAAATCAACAGCAAACTGTGGATAATAATAAAAATATCCACAGCTTGGACTCCTGGCTTGAATCGGTGCTTTCTATCCCGCCTGTGCAAGAATTGTGGAAAAAAGAGAAAGAAGTAAAAGGAATTCCCGTTCTGAGAAAAAAATCGGTGACGGCACTGATCAGGGAAGCGCGAAATGGCATTGAAGAGGATATTCCAGAGGAAACGCCGGAAATGAAAAGAACCTCCGATATCCTGAAGCAGCGGCTGGATCGTATGGAAATGCCGGAGGCGCCGGCTTTTCTTCGGCAGGAGGGAAAAGTGACTCCGGCCTGGCGGGGTACCATGACTCACCGGGTTCTTTCTCTGATGAACCTGGATGATCTTCGGAAGGGACTGTCTCCGGAGGAGGCGGTCAGACAGGAAAAGGCCCGAATGCTGGAACACCATATGGCTTCCGAGGAGGAACTGGATCAGATTCAGGAAGGTACGATCGCTTCCTTCTGGCGCTCGGAGATGGGTCAGCGGGTGCTTAAGGCGGAAGAGGTCCACCGGGAATGGAATTTCAATCTGATGATTCATCGGGGAGAGGACGTAATGCTGCAGGGCATTATTGACTGTGCCTTCCGGGAGGGAGATACCTGGGTGATTCTGGATTATAAGACGGATCGCGGAAAAACGCCGGAACAGCTGAGGGAGGAATATCTTCCTCAGCTGCAATGGTACAGTCTGGCCCTGGAAAAACTGACCGGACAGCGGGTCAAGGAAATGGCCCTTTATTCTCTTTCCCTGAACAGACTGATTCCTGTATAGGGAAGAGGACACGCTGATTTGTCAAAAGCGTGAAAAAACCAGACCATAAAGTTATCCACAGGGAAAAAGCCTTGAAAAGTAAGGGAATTAGAAAAAAGCAAAAGCCGGAAGCCTTGAAAAATAAGGCTTCCGGCTTTTCTACAAGGGGTGTGGATAAAGATAAACGATTTGTGGAAAAAATGTGAATAAATGTGAAAAAACATTGCAGCTTTGGTTATTCCGGGCTTTTTTCATCCGCCAGCTGGGGCAGGGGAAGGTCGGAATCAGAAAAAGGACTGTCTCCGGAAATCATTTCCAGCATGTCCTCCGTTTCCTCCTTTTCACCGATTTCCTTCGGGAAGGAAATATTCATATAGCCTTCCTCGTCAAAATCCAGCAGAATGCTGTCTCCGATTCCCGGCATGGCCAGCACTTCCGTCGTTCTGGAGCTGGCGGTTCTGGCATATTCCATGATGACTTCCCGGCGGTGAAAATAATGCATGGGAATCAGCAGCCTGGGTTTTACCTGGAGAATGAAATAGTTGGCGCCGGCTTCAAACATAGGGCCCTGCCGTGGATCCACGGGAAAGAAAGCTACGTCAATCTCTTCTCCGGTCAGCGGCTTTACGGCTGTACGGAATTCCTGTTCCGCCTCTTCAATTTCCTTCAGGGTGGATTCCTCCCGCCAGTGCCAGAAATTCAGATCCCCCGCGTGGAAGAAGGTATGCCCGTGAAGATTCAGCAGGAAAGACACGCCCAGATCTGTCGAATCAAAGGCCGTGACAGAAACGCCTTCCTCCAGCTCAATCCGATCCCCGGGAGCCATTCGCTTTCCCCGGGTCCCAACTGGCATATCGGAGGATACCAGATAGGATACGTTCGCGGAATCCTTCCAGGTAAACACAACCGGATCCATATGATCCATATGTTCGTGGGAAATAAAGACGTATACCGCCCTGTACCGCCCTAATTGTTCGGGAAGCAGCTGTTTTTTTCCGGACAGCTCCTGATGTTCTCCGCGCCAGTAATCAAATACAAACAGCAGATCATCTTCCTCAATGGAAAATCCGCTGTGATAGTAATGAGTTACTTTGATTTTTGAAGCTAACAGTTTTCTTTCCCCCTTCGTTCGAAACAGGCCTTGACCCGATTTTATCGGATGACATCTGTAAGAATCCCGGAATCCATGATTCCTTTTTTCTATTCAAAAGCCACCTGAAGCGAAGGCAGCGAATACTCTCAGGCGGTACCTTACCATATATACCCACTTTTGTCAAATATTTGACATTAAAAAGTTACAATAAATCCAAAAATCAAAGAAAAAATGGGTGAAAAATAAAAACAAAACCCACTTTACATGAAAATTTCTCGAGAATGATCTATCCCCCGGGCACTGGGCAGAGATATTCCCATCAGCCCGGCAATGGTTGGCGCCACGTCCCGCATCGGCATGGAAGGCAAATCTGCACCGGCGCGGATATTTTTACCCCATACGGCAAAGAGACAGTTTTCCGCCCTGTGGCCGGGGCCGAAACCGTGGGTTGCCTTTTCTCGCTTGTTTTTGCTGAGTCCATCGCTGAAAACGACCTGATTCATGGCTTCGCAGGCGAAGGAGACGCCGGAAACGCATCCCATATGATCCAGCTCCCTGCGTGAATACAGCCGAAGAATTCCATATTCTTCCCGATGGGCCTCCAGCAGCGCCATCGCCGTCTCCGGAGACGCGGAAGGACGCAGGGCGAAAAAGTAAGCGCTCTCCCCGTTGCTCTGAACGCCGAAGTCTTCGGACAGTCCCAGGGCTTTCAGCGTTTCTGTCAGATTGACCGTAACGGAGATATCCGACTGTCCGTGGTCGCTAACGGCGATGAGCAGCGCGTCTTCCATGCCAGGGGTTTCCGTGATGGCGCGCCGAATCTGGTCCAGCCGGAGGTCGTTCCGCCGGATGGCTTCCCTGGCTTCCCTGTTGAAGGTTCCGTGATGATGCCGCATTTCATCCAGATCAATCAGATGTACGGCGGTCAGATCCGGTTTTTTTCTGCGGATGGCCCGGGCGGTGATGGCGGCGGCGTAATCGCTGAGTCCCGGCTCGGAAATCCCCTGGCGCATGGAGCCGAAGCGCAGCTCCCCGTCCAAAATAAACAAAGGGGTTCCGTATCGCAGCGTTTTCAGAACCATGTTTTCTCCGGGCAGCGGATGGACCTCCGGAAAGCACCATCTGGCGGCCGGATTTTTGCAGCATACGGGCCAGAATACGGTACAGTTTCTTCCGCCGGCGGATTTGACCGCGTCAAAGAGGGTGGGTACGGCAATATGCTTCCGCTCCCAGTACCAGACCCGGTGAGCTGAATCCGTATCCGGCTGGAAGGGCTGATTCTGACCTACCTTTGTATCCATGGGATCGCAGCCGGTCACCAGGGTGACGTGGGCCGGATAGGTCAGGGCCGGGAAAACGGTTTTCACCTGACGGCAGACGGTTCCCTCCCGAATGATCTGCGACAGTCCGCCTTCCGGACTCAGGGATTCGTAATCCGCATCAAAAAAGGCGTCCAGAGAAACAATGACCGCTTTTCTCATCGTGTGTCATCCAGCTTTCTTTCAAACGCTTATTTTCCAACCATGGTTCCTTGAACAGAAGCATAGCATTGCTGTTCCTGTTCGTCAATGAATCCAAGGAGAAACAGGAAAAAAAAGGTTGCCAAAGCGGCCAAAAACGGTTATGATAAAAACGGTGGTTCAGGTCTGAACCACGAAATATGATTTACTATTGTTAGGAGGAGATTCCAATGGCTGTGAAAGTTGCTATCAACGGTTTTGGACGGATTGGCCGTCTCGCGTTCCGTCAGATGTTCGGTGCTGAAGGATACGAGGTTGTCGCGATCAACGACCTGACCTCCCCCGCCATGCTGGCCCATCTGCTGAAGTATGACACTGCCCAGAAGGGATACTGCGGCGTGATCGGCGAGAACAAGCACACTGTCGAAGCGACCGAGAACTCCATCATCGTTGATGGAAAAGAGATCACCATCTATGCCATCAAGGACGCCAAAGAGTGCCCCTGGGGCGAGCTGGGCGTGGATGTAGTGCTGGAGTGCACCGGCTTCTACACCTCCAAGGAAAAGAGCATGGCTCATATCGCTGCCGGCGCCAAGAAGGTTGTTATCTCCGCGCCCGCTGGCAATGACCTGCCCACCATCGTTTACAACGTGAACCACAACGTGCTGAAGCCCGAAGATCAGGTGATCTCCGCTGCTTCCTGCACCACCAACTGCCTGGCTCCCATGACCAAGGCCCTGAATGATGCGTATCCGATCGTTTCCGGTATCATGACCACCGTGCATGCTTACACCGGTGACCAGATGATCCTGGATGGTCCCCATCGGAAGGGTGATCTGCAGCGTGCCCGTGCCGGCGCCGCCAACATCGTTCCCAACTCCACCGGTGCCGCCAAGGCGATCGGCCTGGTCATTCCGGAACTGAACGGCAAGCTGATCGGCTCCGCGCAGCGCGTGCCCGTCCCCACTGGCTCCACCACGATCCTGGTTGCCGTTGTGAAGGGCAAGGATATCACCAAGGATTCCATCAACGCCGCCATGAAGGCCCAGGCTTCTGAGTCCTTCGGCTACACCACCGAGAAGCTGGTCTCCAGCGACATCATCGGCATGACCTATGGCTCCCTGTTCGATGCCAACCAGACCATGGTCACCAAGATCGACGACGACACCTATCAGGTGCAGGTCGTGTCCTGGTATGACAACGAGAACAGCTACACCAGCCAGATGGTCCGTACCATCAAGTATTTCGCCGAGCTGAAGTAAGTTTTAGCCGTCTTTTTCGGCTGGAATCATTCAGGCTGTCGAGGAGCCCATTCTTCCGGTACACAGGAGAATGGGCTCCTTTTATGCTTCTGCATAACAGACCTTCTTCTCCGAAAACAGTATCTGACTAAGTTGAGGAGAAAGAAATGGAAACAAAACCCTCTTCCCGCTCCGGCCGGGGCGGGCTCATCTGGCATTTTCTGAAGGGCAGCCGGGGCTTCTTCGTCCTGTGCATGATCTGCGCGGCCGCTTCCGCCCTGGCGGATATGGTCACGCCGCAGATTATCCGCCTGGCGGTGGACCAGGTCATCGGCGGCGCTTCCGTGGATACGCTCAGCCCCCGGGTGCGGGAGCTGCTGGCTGCCGCGGGCGGCTCGGCCTACCTGCGGGCCAACCTCTGGATCCTCGCCCTGGCGATTGTGGCCGTGGCGCTGGTGAAGGCCGCTTCCCAGTACGGCTTCCGGGTTTATAACGCCAAAGGCGGCGAGACTCTGGTCAAAACCATGCGGGACACGCTTTATACCCATATCGAGCGACTGCCCTTTCAGTGGCATATGCAGCACCATACCGGGGATATCATCCAGCGTTGCACCAGCGATATCGATACCACCCGGAATTTCGTCTCCGAACAGCTGACCAATCTGATCCGGATCCTGATCCTGCTGGTCATGTCCATCATCTTCATGGTAGGCATGAATCCGCTCCTGACCCTGATCGCCATGATTCCTGTCCCGGTCATCATCGCCTATTCCATCCGTTTTCATCATCAGATCTGGGAGGGCTTCCAGCAGTGCGATGAAAACGAGGGAAAGCTTTCTGCCATGGTGCAGGAAAACCTCACCGGGGTACGCGTGGTCCGGGCCTTCGGCCGGGAGCGCTACGAGCGGGACCGCTTTGATCAGCAGAATGAATTCTATACAGGCCTGTGGGTGAAGATGGGGCGGATCATGTCCCGCTACTGGAGCACCGCCGATATTCTCTCCGGCCTGCAGGTCATGCTGATCGTGGTTTTCGGCGTGATCTTCTGCCTCCGGGACCGGATGACCAGCGGCGAGTATATCGCCTTCCTTTCCTATAACGGAATGCTGGTCTGGCCCATCCGGATGTTGGGCCGGATGATCAGCGAAATGAGCAAGGCCGGCGTCTCCATGGAGCGGGTCGGCCAGATCATGGACGCGGAAGAGGAAAGGGATGATCCGGACGGCGCCGCACCGCCCCTGAACCGGGATATCTGTTTTGACCATGTTTCCTTCGCCTATGAGGGTACGGCGGAGATGCTGCATGACATCTCCCTGACGATTCCCGCCGGATCCACCCTCGGTATCCTCGGCGGCACCGGGTCCGGCAAAAGCACGCTCATGTACCTGCTGGACCGGCTCTATCCCCTGGCTCCGGAAAACGGAAAAATCACCATCGGCGGCGTGGATATTCAGCAGATGCGCCTCTCCCATCTGCGGAGCGGCATCGGCATCGTCCTGCAGGAGCCCTTCCTGTTCTCCCGGACGCTGAAGGAAAACCTGATGATCACCTCCCCGGATCTGACCGAGGCCGATCTGGCCGAGGCCTCCCGCACCGCCTGCCTCGAGGAAACCATCGACGGCTTCTCCAAAGGCTATGAAACCTTTGTGGGCGAGCGCGGCGTCACCCTGTCCGGCGGCCAGAAGCAACGGGCGGCGATTGCCCGGATGCTGACCCAGAAGGCGCCCATCATGATCTTTGACGACTCCCTCTCCGCCGTGGATACGGAGACGGACGCGAAGATCCGCGCGGCACTGGAGAAGCGCTTCGGCCAGGCCACGATCATCCTGATCAGCCACCGCATGACCACCCTGTCCAAAGCGGATCAGGTTCTGGTCCTGGATCATGGGAAGGTCGCCCAGCTGGGCACGCCCGAAGAACTGCGGAACCAGCCCGGCCTGTTCCGGGAAATCGATCAGATCCAGAGCATGAGCAGAGAGGAGGAGACTGCCTGATGGAAGCGGCCATGAATATGGAAGAAAAAGAACAGAAGGCATCCCTGCCCTTCTTTGGCATTCCCCGGCTCATTCCCTATATCCGGAAATACCGGAAAACCCTTCTGATCATGATTATCTGCGGACTGGGCGGCACGGGTGTGGATCTGGTGCTGCCGCTGCTACAGCGCTATGCCCTGAACCACTATGTGGCCTTCCGCACCCTGGATACCCTGCCTTTCTATATTGTCCTCTATGTGGCCATCATTCTTTTCGGCGCGGTCGTCAACTATATCGCCACCCTGGACGCCTGGTCCACGGAGGTCCGGGTCAACCGGGATCTGCGCTCTTCGGCCTTCGACCATCTGCAGAAGCTGTCCTTCAGCTATTATAACCAGAACGCCGTGGGCTACATTCATTCCCGCGTCATGAGCGACACAGGGCGCATCGGTTCCCTGATCTCCTGGACCCTGATGGATTCCGTCTGGCATCTGAGCTATCTGGTCGGCTCCATCGTCATCATGCTGGTCATCAACGCCCGCCTGGCGGGGATGGTTCTTCTGATTCTCCCCCTGCTGGTCCTTCTGTTCTCTCTTTTCCAGGGGAAGCTGATCCGGGCCAACAGGCAGATCCGGGAGCTGAACAGCAGAATCACCGGCGATTTCAATGAAGGAATCACCGGCGCGAAAACCATCAAAACCCTGGTCATCGAGGAAAAGATGGGCCGGGATTTCCTCTCTGCCACCGGCGAAATGCGGCAGAAGGGCGTCCACGCAGCCCGGCTGCGGGGGCTCTTTGCCCTGACCATGAACCTCGCCTCCTCGCTGGCGCTGGCCATCGTGCTCTGGAAAGGCGGGTACATCGCCGAGAGTGAGGTCGGAACCTTCTCCATGTTCATGACCTATGCCCAGGGGATGATGGAGCCCGTCCGCTGGATTGTGGACGCCATCTCCGATGTCATCACCACGCAGGTGAACATCGAGCGCCTGACCCGGCTGCTGGGCACGGTGCCGGATGTAAAGGATACGCCGGAAGTGATTGAAAAGTACGGCGACAGCTTTAATCCAAAAAAGGAGAACTGGGAGCCCATCCGCGGCGATATCGAGTTCAAAGACGTTTCCTTCCGTTATCCGGACGGCGATGAGTACGTGCTGGAGCACTTTAATCTGAAAATTCCCTTTGGCTCGAGCATCGCCATCGTCGGGGAGACCGGGGCCGGCAAAAGCACCCTGGTGAATCTGGTCTGCCGTTTCTTTGAGCCGACCGAAGGCCAGGTTCTCATTGACGGCCGGGATGCCCGGGAGCGCTCCCAGCTCTGGCTCCATTCAGCCATCGGCTATGTGCTCCAGACGCCCCACCTCTTCTCCGGCACCGTTCGGGAAAATCTTCTGTATGGAAATCCGAATGCCACAGAGGAGCAAATCTGGGCCGCGCTGAAGCTGGTTTCTGCCGATACGGTGGTGCAGTGGATGAAAAACGGCCTCGATTCGGATGTGGGCGAAGGCGGGGATCTGCTCTCCACCGGGGAGAAGCAGCTGATCTCCTTTGCCCGGGCGATCCTGGCGGATCCCCGGATCCTGGTGCTGGATGAAGCCACCGCTTCCGTCGATACGCTCACGGAGCAGAAAATCCAGTCCGCCATCGAAACGGTGATTGCCGGCCGTACCTCCCTGGTGATTGCCCATCGTCTCTCAACCATCCGGAACGCGGATCTGATTCTGGTCGTTCAGGATGGGAAGATCGTGGAGCAGGGCACCCACCTGGATCTGCTGAAGCAGAAGGGCTACTATTACCGGCTTTATACGCGCCAGTACGAGGATGAAGCAACCTCCTCCGTCCTGGCATAATTGGGATAATTTGGAAAGGGGTTGAAACCTTGGAGCGGGACGAAAGATCCAGAATGCTGGGCGAGATGCCCATGGGAAAGCTGATCCCCAAAGTATCCATTCCGATTATGATCTCCATGCTGGTTCAGGCCATGTACAATGTGGTGGACAGCATCTTTGTCGCCCGGTATGATCCCAACGCCCTCACAGCCGTCTCCCTGGCCTATCCGATTCAGATGCTGATGATTGCCCTCAGCGTCGGCATGGGCGTGGGTATTAACAGCCTCATCAGCCGGAAGCTGGGCGAAAAGAAGCGGGCGGAGGCCCGGACGGCGGCCTGGAACGGAATGCTGATCGAAGGTGCCGGCTTCCTGATCTTCTGTTGTGTGGGGCTTTTCTTTGCCGGCGCCTGTATGCGCATGGTCGTTTCCGACAACCTGGCGGATGCGGGGCTGATCCGGGAGATGGGAACCCGTTATCTGCAGATCGTCACCACCTTCAGCCTCGGCATCTTCGGCTCCGTGCTGGTCGAGCGGATGCTCCAGTCCACGGGGAATACGACGCTTTCCATGATCACCCAGATCTCCGGTGCTGTCACGAATATCGTCCTGGATCCCATCCTGATCTTCGGCCTGCTGGGTTTCCCGGCCATGGGCGTCACCGGCGCCGCCGTTGCGACCGTGATCGGTCAGCATGTCAGCACGCTGGTGGGCTTCCTGCTGAATCAGAAGAAGAATCCGGAGCTGCGTCTGGCGCTTCGGGAGTTCCGGGTGGACAGGCGGATTCTGCTGGATATTCTGGCGGTCGGTTTGCCTTCCGCGGTCATGCAGGCCATCGGCTCGGTCATGAATGTCGGAATGAACGGCCTCCTGTCCTCCTTTGCAGAAGGCAACGCCGCCGTGAATGTCCTGAATGTTTATTTCAAGCTCCAGTCCTTCGTCTTCATGCCGGTCTTTGGCCTTGGCAGCGGCATGGTGGCCATCATCGGGTATAACTTCGGGGCCCGCCTGAAGGACCGTGTCCACAGCGCCGTGAAAACGGCCCTGCTGTGGTGCCTCTCCATTCTGGCGGTCGGTCTCCTGCTCTTCCAGCTCGTGCCCGGCGCGCTGATGAGCCTCTTCGAATCCGGGGAATCCACCTCGGAAGTCACGCTGGCCATGACCCGTCTGGGCGTAGTTGCCCTGCGGACCATCAGCCTGCATTTCCCCTTTGCCGCCGTCGCCATCTGCCTGTCCAACTGTTTTCAGGCCATCGGCCGGGGAACCTACAGCCTGATTATCTCGCTCTGCCGCCAGCTGCTGGTGCTTCTGCCCTCCGCCTGGCTCCTGAAGCAGATTTTCGGCACCGTGGATGCGGTCTGGTGGGCTTTCCTCATCGCGGAGATGTTCTCTGCCACCCTCTCCACGGTTTTTTACCGCCGGGTCGACAGAAACATTATCTCCCGGCTGTAAGCACTTTTTCTGACAGGAAGCCCCGGGCAATCCGCCCGGGGCTTCCTGATGTTTTGTTCTGGTGATCCCTCCCAAAGAAGACCGGGAATTCCCTTCGTCTTTGGCCTCAGTCGATCAGCGACCGTTCCGCGTCTCCCCGTCCGCCGCCGTTGAACACGGTGGAATAATATCCGCTCTGCAGCGGAGCCACTTCACACCGGCTCTGCACCTCGTAGGTGCTTCCGGTGCGGATGGCCTCATCCAGGCCCTGCAGGATCTCCTGGCAGTGCAGCCCGTATTCCTTGCTCAGCCTGTTTTTCCGGCCCTTCCGGATGGCCCAGGCCAGGTCGGCGACACCGATGCCCCGGTTGCCGTACCCGTCAAAGGGAGATTTTTCAGGCAGCATGTTCCGTCCGTCATATCCGTGGGTAAAGGGGATCACAGCCGGTTCGCTCTCCGGCCGCACCAGCCGTACCTCTCCGGCAAAGGTGTCCGGATCCCCGACCTCCAGCGTCGCTTCCGTGCCGTAAAGCTCAAAGATGTGCCGTTCGCTGCCCACGGCGTTGCCGTTGAAATGCACGCTCACCAGTGCCCCGCTTTCGAATTCCAGCGCGGCGGTAATCAGGTTGTTTCCGGGAATGGTCCAGCTGTCTTCGTTGATGGTGTCAAACAGCAGCTCCTTCTCGTGGTGGAAAGCCGGCGCACCGAATCCCCGGACTGCCTTTACCGGCCCCAGCAGGGCGATCAGCGCACCGATATAATAAATCCCGACGTCATAGGGCAGGGTGCCGCCGCTCTTTTGCAGGAAACGGAACATCTCCGAGTTCAGGTTCTGGTTCCGGGTCACGCTCACGAGTCCGGAGGTAATCCGGCCGGTCAGCCCTGTGTCGATCATCTTCCGGGCTGTCTGGATACCCGCGCCCAGGACCGTATCCGGCGCCACTGCGATCATCAGCCCCTTGCTTTCCGCCAGCGCCACCAGCTCCCGGGCCTGCTCCAGCTCCGTGGTGAACATCTTTTCGGTATAGACATGCTTGCCCGCCTCCAGCATCTGCTTGATCACGCTGTAGTGGGCGGTGGGCGCG
>JAFRGU010000302.1 GCA_017433675.1 Clostridia bacterium | reverse complement strand
GGACCCGGATTTCCACACTGAAACTGACACTGGAGGTTCAGAGCCGGGAACAGATGGACCGGGTCATCCATGCCATCCGCAACAAGGCGGATGTGCTGGATGTGTACCGGATTACGGGGTAAAAACATGAGCCAGATACAGGAATTCCTGGAGACAATTCAGCCGGAGCTGATCAATACGGCCCGGCTTTTTGGCTTCTCAGAAGCGGATTTCCAGCCGCCGGCGCGGTTCCGGTTCAACGCGGAGGAGCGGGACGGAAAATACCGGATCCGCTTTACGGACGGCGAACAAGCAGCCCATGGCGAAGCTGCCATTCCGGCGGATCCGGATCCCCGGATCGAACTCCTGCACCGGAAGCGCATCGTCCGGAGACTCTGCAAACAGACGCTGTACGATCTGTGCCGGGAAATGACAGGCATTCATCCGCCCTGGGGCAGCCTGACCGGCGTGCGGCCAACTCATCTGATGCTGGAAGCGCTGGGGGAGGGCCTGAGCGAGGAACAGGCGATCCGACGGCTGGAAAAGGACTTTGACGTAACCGCGGAGAAGGCTGCGCTGCTGGCCCGGATCGCAGGCGTCCAGCGAAGCCTGCCTGCGCCGGGGGACGGATGGATGGACGTTTATATCGGGATCCCCTTTTGCACCACGCGGTGCGCCTACTGTTCCTTTTCCTCCGGGGAAATCGGAAACGGAAAGCTGGTGGCGCCTTACATGAAGGCCCTGGCCCGGGAGATGACCGCCGGAGTGCAGATCCTGCGGGAGAGCGGGAAAAACCTGCGGGCCGTCTATGTGGGCGGAGGAACACCTACTGCGCTGCCGGAGAAGGAATTCCGGGAGCTTTTGGAAAACATGATGCGCATGTTTCCCGAAGCGATGGAATACACTGTCGAAGCAGGACGTCCGGATACCCTGACCCGGGGGAAGCTGCAGGCGATCCGGGAGGCCGGCGTCCGGCGAATCTCCATTAATCCCCAGACGATGAACGATCGGACCCTGCAGATTATCGGCCGGGCCCATACCGCGGAACAGGTGCGTCAGGCATATGCGCTGGCGAGGGAAGAGGGCATTCCCCATATCAACATGGACGTGATTGCGGGCCTGCCGGGAGAGTCGCTGCACGATTTCCGGCGAACCATGGAGGAAGCGGAACAGCTGCGACCGGAAAGCCTGACGGTGCATACCCTGGCGATCAAACGATCCTCCCCCTGGGGGAAACAGCAGACTGCGGAACGTCTGCGCCGGACAGCGCATCCCCATCGGGAAGGCACAGCCGTGGATGAAAAAAGCAGGGAAGCATTTTCCCGGCAGGAACCGGAGGAAAAGCCGATGCTCCCTTCCGGGGAAACAGCAGCGGAAATGGTGCGGCTGGGCGGAGAAACGGCCGGGAAAATGGGCATGCGGCCCTACTACCTGTACAAGCAGAAATATATGGCCGGGAATCTGGAGAACACCGGATATGCCCTGCCGGGACATGAATGCATCTACAACGTGGATATCATGGAGGAAACTTCCCATATTCTGGCCCTTGGCGCCGGGGGGATCTCCAAGCGGATTTATCCGGAGGAGGGGCATATCGGCCGGGCACCGAACGTGAGCCATATCGAGACGTATATTGACCGGCTGGAGGAAATGATTCAGCGAAAAAGGATCCTCTTTCTGGAATCATAACAGGACATCACCGCCCGGTTTTGAGTGAGGATCGGAAAAGGAGCGAAGGACGATGCGATGCGTGGTACAGCGGGTAACTTCCGCCAGGGTTCAGGTTGGGGATGAAACGACCGGGGAAATCGGAAAGGGCATGCTGGCACTGATCGGCGTCTCCACAGAGGATGGACCGGCCGATCTGAAATATATCGCCGAGAAGGTGATGCATCTTCGGATTTATGATGATGAGAACGGCGTCATGAACCGGTCTGTTCTGGATGCGGGCGGCGCGATCCTGGCGGTCAGCCAGTTTACGCTTTACGGTGACGCCCGGGGCGGGCGGAGACCCAGCTATTTCCGGGCCGCGAAACCGGAAAAGGCCAATGAGATGTATGAGCAGCTGATTGCCTGCTGGCGGGAGGCCGGCATCCAGGTGGAGACCGGGCGCTTCCGGGCCGAAATGCAGGTGAGTCTGGTGAACGACGGGCCGGTTACGATTCTGCTGGATTCCGAGAAGGCATTCTGATTGCCTGTAACTCCAGTCCTTTCCCCAAAGGGGGTAGGAAATCATCCGGGGCGGCGGAGCTTCACTTCTCCGGCCCGGATATTTCCGGTACGAGAAATCAAGCCGGTACTTTTTACGGGGCACCGATGTCAAAAGACAGAACGGCGCCTTCTTTTTCATTCCAGGTCCCCGGATCCATGCCGGTGGACTTTTTCATTTTTTCCAGGACACGCAAGGCGTCTTCCCCGGACAGCAGGCAGGGAGAATAATTGTTGTAGCGGGCATCGCTGGTTATGGAAATCGGATGAAAGTGCAGTTTCAGCTGCCGGAGCGAATTATCTTCAAAGGAAAGCACAGCCTGAACGGCCAGGGCATCGGAATCCGCCGCGTGGGTGGTGCCGCCAAAGGAACAGTTCCCCAGACTGTAAACCACAGGCACTCCGTCTACCAGATCCACCCCCTGCACCACATGGGGGTGATGCCCAATCACCAGGCAGGAACCGCATTTCGCAGCCCGGCGGATGATCTGCGCCTGGAACTTATCCGGCGGGGAATAGCTGTACTCCGTACCGGCATGCATGACTGTAATAATTGCAGCACAGTTCAGATCCTTCAGGATCCGGGCGTGAGCGGCAAAACGCTTATACCGGTCTCCGGTCAGGGAATAACTGACGCCCAGGAAGCCGATCCGCAAGCCATCGGCATTTTCCCAGACCGCCGGCGCATCTGTACCGAACCAGGCGATCTCCGAAGCCTCCAGGGCGGAAACCGTATCCGCAAAGCCCTCCTCTCCAAAATCATGGGAGTGATTATTGGCCAGCGTCACACATTCGACGCTTCCGGAGGTCAGAATTTCGGTATAGGCCGCCGGGCCGATAAAATTATATTTTTTCGGAACTTTCTTCAGCTTCCGGTCGGAGAGCACGCCTTCCAGATTCGCAACAGTCAGATCATCTCCGGCGGTCAGAGACTTCAGATTCTGAAAAGGGAAGGCCGGCCCATACTCTTCAATTTTCCGGACGAAGCCGAGAGAGGAACGCCGTTTGCTCTCGAGGCCGCCCAGCGTGCAGTCACCCAGAAAGGTCAGACGAACTTTGCCGGTAAAACGGGCGGGACTGACGGCCGGGAGCTCCGGAGACTCCGGATCACGCAGGGTAAACCAGCGGCCGGATGCCCGGGCCGGAACCGGGAAAAGCAGAAGTACGAAAAGCAAAAAGCACAGGGAACGAAGCAAACATTTCCGCAAAAGAAATCCTCCTCATCCAAGACATGACTGCCCGGAGACCGAAAACAGCGCGGCGACAGGCGGGATGCTTTTTCTGCGTTTTTCTCCGGCCTAGTCCTTGTATTCCCAGACAATCCCTGCTATTATAATTCGCTGAATACGGAAGGAACCCTTCAGAGAGCGTAAAGGGGGAGCAAGCATGCCTCAGCGGAAAGACATCCATAAGGTACTGATTATCGGATCCGGCCCCATCATCATCGGCCAGGCCTGTGAATTTGACTATTCCGGCACGCAGGCGTGCAAAGCCCTGCGGCAGCTGGGATACGAGATCGTGCTGGTGAACAGCAATCCCGCGACGATCATGACGGATCCGGGCATTGCGGACGTAACCTACATCGAACCGCTGAACGTCCAACGGCTGGAGCAGATCATTGCCAAAGAGCGGCCGGATGCGATTCTGCCCAACCTGGGCGGACAGAGCGGGCTGAACCTGTGCTCGGAGCTGCATGAGCAGGGGATTCTGGAGAAATATAACGTGAAGGTCATCGGCGTGCAGGTGGACGCCATCCAGCGCGGAGAGGACCGGATCGAGTTCAAGAAGACCATGAACAAGCTGGGCATCGGGATGGCCCGGTCGGAGGTGGCTTACTCCGTGGAGGAG
>JAFRGU010000301.1 GCA_017433675.1 Clostridia bacterium | reverse complement strand
GTTGCGTTGCGGAAGAAAGCGTCCGGATTGATGACGATGGTCTGCAGGTAGCTCTGCAGCGGATAGTTCTCCACATGATTCATGTAGATCATGCCGTCAAACCAGCTGTTCCAGTGGGTGACGAAGGAAAACAGCGTCACTGTGGCCAGCGTCGGTTTGCACACCGGCAGAATGATCTGCCACAGGGTCCGGAAATGCCCCGCGCCGTCGATGGATGCCGCTTCCGACAGTTCGCTCGGCAGGCTGCGCATGTAGTTCATCACCACCAGCATATTGAAGACAGGCAGGGCGCCCGGAAGCACCAGCGCCCAGATCTTGTCCATCAGCCCGGTATAGCGTACCACCATGTATGTGGGAATCAGGCCGCCGTCGAACAGCATCGTGATCACGAATATCCAGGAAAACACCGGCCGCAGATGGAAATCCTTGGTGGATTTCGACAGTGGAAATGCGGTCAGGATAATCAGCAGCATGTTCAGCGAGACACCCAGGACAGCCCGGCGCACGGAAACCCACAGGGCGGTGATAAACTGCGAGCTGTTCAGGATAAACTCATACGCGGCGGTATTGAATCCGATGGGCAGAAGCCGGACCTGATTGCCGGCCACCGCGGTCTTGTTGGAGAAGGAGATGGCCAGCAGGTTCACAAAAGGCAGCGTACAGCTCAGCGCCAGCAGGGTGATGATCAGCAGATCAAAAACCATAAAAACTTTTCTGCTCGGGGATACCGCGATCCCGGACGCTTTTTTTCTTTGCTTCTCGCTCATTTTCTCTCCCCAGCCTTCAGCGTCTGTGATGGAGGAACCGGTCCGCGCAGGCAGCGGCCTGCCGCGGCTCCGGATGGTTCGTCCCGGTTATTTCCGGAAGCTTTCCAGCAGCTCAATGCGGCACTTCAGATTTTCCTGCGCGTTCAGATAGGTATACTGCCCGCTTCCGTCGCCGTAAATCCCGTGCTGCTCCACCACAGCCCCGTATTCCTCCGTCAGCACTTTGACCACAGCGTCCGTGTCATCCACATTGAAAGCGATGTGGTGAATGCCTTCACCCTGCTCGTTCAGGATATCCCGCCAAACCGACGGCGCCTCGTTGGGCTCGATCAGCTCCAGCTGCACCCCCGGCCGGAGATCGAAGAAAGCCAGTTTGCATTTCGCGTCCGGCGCAGGCCTGCCAGCGACCGAACAGCGGGTCACTTCATATTCACCGCCCGTGGAGGTGGGCGGGGGCTCTACCCCGAAAAGCGCCGCGTAAACCTGTTTCGTTTTCTCGATATCATGGACGACAAAGCCGACCTGGGAAAAATTCACATGCTCCAGAATCTTGCTCATACTCATGGGAAAGCTCATCCTCCGTTCAGAAAATCTGATATCCCGCAAACTTGTCCGCCAGTCGGTAGGAGATGACAATCAGGATGCAGGAAATCGCGGACTTGAAAAGGCCCGCTGCCGTGGAAAGGGAAAACTGCGCGTTATCGATGCCCAGGCGGTAAACGAATGTATCCAGGATATCGCCCGTTTCATAGACCACCGGACGGTAGAGGTTATAAATCTGGTCGAAACCGCCGTTCAGGATGTTGGCCAGGCTCAGCACGGTCATCAGCACGACAGTGCTGGTGATGCCCGGGAGGGTCACATGCAGCGTCTGTTTCCAGCGGTTTGCCCCGTCGATGGCAGCCGCCTCGTACAGGTTCTGGTCAATGCCCGTCAGGGCAGCCAGGTAAATGATCGACCCGAAGCCGAATCCCTTCCATACATCCGAAATGATCATGGTCCAGGGAAATACCTTCTGGTCGCTCAGGAAACCGACGCTCTGCAGGCCCATGCTGGTCAGGGTCAGGTTGATAATGCCGTCCTTGCTTAGCAGATCCGCGAAAATCCCGGCCAGGATAACCCAGGAAAGAAAATGCGGCAGATAAACCAGGGTCTGGAACGTGCGCCGCAGCCGCAGGCTGGCAACCTCATTCAGCAGCAGTGCGAAAACCACCGGAACGATAATCCCCAGGGTCATTTTGAAAAAGGAAATAAATACGGTGTTGTAAATGATCTGCCAGATATTGGGCATGGTGAACAGATTGCGGAAGTTGTTGAGGCCGATCCAGGGCGAACGGAAAAAGCCCTTCGCCGGGCTGAACTTCTGAAAGGCCATCACCACGCCGAGCATGGATCCGTATCGGTAGATAATGACCAGCACCAGCGCCGGGATCAGCATGACCACCAGCGACAGTTCCCGTTTCCACTTGATCTTTGGTTTTCTGTTTGTCAACCCGGACCTCTCCCTTCGTTCCAGATCCCCGTGTCATTCCTGTGACTGCCGGAAAGAAATGGGGAAGAAGGGGGCTTTCCGCCCCCTTCTTCAGGTTCATGGTTTTTTATTCTGCCGGATATTTCGCGTCCAGCCAGTCGAGCGTTTCCTGTCCGCCCGCGGCCAGCCAGTTCTTCACGAATTCATCGAAATAGTCCAGATCCTTGTTGCCGACGATGATATCCACGAAGGTGGTTTCGACCATGTCCGCCAGCACAGAGGAGTTCTGCAGCCAGATATCGGGCATCTCGGAAGCCAGTACGTTCTGCACCAGCCAGCCCTTGTCCTTGTATTCCAGAGCGATCTTCATGGATCCGCCGTAGCCGTCCACGAACATCTGTCCCCAGGTGCCGTACGCGTTGGTATTGTCAGCCAGGGAGCCGTCCTCAAATCCGGTGACATACTTGTAGTATTCAGCGGCGGTTCCGGTCAGGCCTTCTCCGGTGCCGGCAGCCAGGGCAGCGTGAATTTCAGGCGCGAACAGCTCGGTGGGGATGCCGATGTAGGCAGGGCTCAGCCGGTACTGTTCATTGGCCCAGTAGGTTTCAAAGTTCTCAGGCGTGCCGCGCATGACGACTTCTTCGTACAGGTTCAGGATCTTGATGAGCGCTTCCGGATGTTCGCAGTTGGCGCTGACCGTGGTGTAGAAGTCGCCGATTTCGTTGGAGTTGATGCCCATCAGGGGCTCGTAGCCTTCCGCCAGCGGAATCGGATAGGGCCGGGTGATGACGCCGTCGGCCTGATAGGAGTAGTTGAAGGGATGCCAGGTACCCCAGTTCATGTGGTACATCATGCCGATGGTGCCGTTGGTTACCTGGGCTTCCATGGTGCTGGTGTTCAGCGCGGTGAATTCGGGATCGATCAGGCCTTCCTTATACATATCCCGGGCAATCTCCAGGCACTTCTTCATGCCGGGCTGAATCCATCCGAAGGTCATCTTGCCTTCCTTGTCGCGGTAGAAGACGCCGGTATCGTTGTGGCCGGGTACACCGAACGCGCCGGCAAAGCCTTCCAGGGTGCCGACGTTGTTGGTCGCGACCATGCCCTGCATTCCAAGGCCGTAGGTATCGTTCACGCCGTCCTGATCCGGGTCCTCGAAGGTGAAGCGGCGGGCCAGAGCAACCATCTCGTCGATGGTCTTCGGCGGTTCGGCGTTCAGGTTCTTGAGCCAGTCGTCGCGGATCCACAGGAACGCGGCATTATGGAAGTTATCCTCCATGTAGGGGAAGCCGAACAGATGGCCGTCCACAGTCACGGCATTGAAGGAATCCGGATACCGGTCCCGGTAGGCTTTCAGCTCGGGAGAAGCGTACTTTTCCCAGACCTCCTCCAGGTCCGCCAGATAGCCTTCTTCCTGTGCCTGGCGATACTGGGTGATGGTCGCCCACTTGACGATGTCCGGCAGATCGCCCGTCGCCAGGGTCGTGTTCAGCTTGTTCCGGTACATGTCGGTGCTGTTGTCGGCGGAGAAGGCCACTTCAATGTTGATGTTCAGCCTTTCCTTGATCAGCCGGGACCAGACATTGTTCTCATAGGTATCCCCGTTGAAGAACTGCTGCACCGCGGAGGTGGGCACTGACCAGGTGATGGTGATGGGCTCGTCATAGGGCTTCAGATATTCATTTTCCTCTTCGGCCGTTGCGATGAAAGCCGGAAGAATCAGGCTCAGACACAGTACCAGAGCCAGAAGCAGTTTGGCAGCACGGTTTTTCATGACTTTTCCTCTCTTTCTTTTTCGTCCTTTGGGTGGAAACAGGTTTTTTCTGCTGATAAACGTCCGTTTATCCTTTCGAATAAACCACCTCGCTTTTTCTGTTTCAGTATGCTGATAACATCATAGCATAATAAACACGTGTTTGCAATAGTGAAAGTGGAAAAAACCGAAAAATATTTTCGTTGGGCGTTTTTCTCCCGTTTCGTAACCGGTCATCCTGTTCGTTTTGGTGTTTTCTTCTCAAAAACTGTGAAAACGTGTTTATACCTGCTTTACAATTTGGTAGTTTTTATGTATAATAATCACACGTGAACCATGAAACGGAGTGGAAACCACGATATGAAACGGATCAGCAGCAATGATATTGCCCGGCTGGCCGGCGTCTCCCGCAGCACCGTCAGCCGGGTCATCAATGGCTACAGCAATGTCCCGGAGGAAACCTACAACCGGGTCATGCAGATCGTCCGGGAACAGCATTATTATCCCCAGCTCTCCGGCCGTCAGCTGTCCGGAAAGGGGTCGAATACCCTGGGCCTGTTCTGGATCGGGAAGCCGAACCTTTCCCAGGCGCTGTTTTCCAGCAACATGTTCATGATCGTGATCGACGCTGCCGCTCAGCGGAATTATCTGACCCTGGCGGATATTGTGCCGAATCTGTCCGAGGAGCGCTACGCCAATCAGGTCCGGCGGGTCTTCTCCGAAGGGCGGATCGATGCCGGGATTTTTATCGGCGCGAATAACGCAGAGCCCCTGATGGAGGAGCTCCCGGATAATGGATATATCGTCGGCATTCATGATTACTACCGGGAAAACGATCCCCAGCCTCTCCGTCTTTCCGTGAATTATGACCGGAGCTCCGGAGAGCAGATTATTGATTATCTGTACGCCCTCGGGCACCGGAAAATCGCCATTTTAAGCGGGGATCTGACTCATCAGAGCTGTCTGGACCGTCATGAGAGCTTTCTCCGCGGAATGACGAAGCACCATCTGCCGCTGAGGAATCAGTGGATGGCCTATGGCGGATATACGGAAGAGCCGGCTTATCTGGGCGCCCGGCAGATGCTTTCAGCCTGCATGGACGATCTGCCCACCGCCATCTGTGCGAATAACGATTCTGCGGCAATGGGCGTTTATCAGGCCTGCGGAGAGCTGGGGCTGCGGATCCCGGAGGATATCTCCGTCTTCGGAACAGACGATGGTCCGATCGCGGCCACTGCCAGTCCGCCGATGAGTACTTTCGTCATAGATACCCGGAAACTCTTCTTTTCCCTGGTCAACCGGGTCATTGATACGCTGGAGGGAAAGGAAAATGTTCCCCGGACGGAGTTTATCCAGGGAACGCTCCTGCCCAGAGCCTCTTCCGCGCCTCCCCGCGAGCATCGGAATCCCTGAGCTTTGCTGCACCTTGTTTATCTTTTACTGCATGAAAGGAGTAATCAGCCATGACCAGTATCCTGGAAGTTTACGACCTCACCACGGGAGAAAGCACCGTCCTTGCGGAGTTTCCGGGGATCATCGAAGCCCCGGCCTGGATGAAGGACGGGAATCGTATCATGTACAACGCCGGCGGGCACATTTTTATCTACAGCATCTCCGAAGGGAAAAGTACGCAGCTGGATACCGGCATCTGTGTCAACTGCAATAACGATCACGTCCTGTCCCCGGATGAAAAGTATCTCGGCGTCAGCTGCTGGCCGGAACCTGCGACAGGCTGGGGATCCTATATCTATGCGGTGCCGATGGATGGCGGTGCTCCGCGGAAGATCACCGAAAACACCCCGTCTTTCCTGCATGGCTGGTCCAACGACGGGAAAGAGCTCTGCTACTGTGCCTTCCGGGAAGACCGGAAGGTGGATATTTATGTGATCCCGGCGGAAGGCGGCGAGGAAAAGCGGCTGACCGATACGGTGGGGTACAATGACGGCCCGGAGTA
Organism: Clostridia bacterium; assembly: GCA_017433675.1. Classification (GTDB taxonomy): domain Bacteria; phylum Bacillota; class Clostridia; order Christensenellales; family Aristaeellaceae; genus Aristaeella. The sequence goes on along the minus strand of JAFRGU010000301.1, from coordinate 5,570 downwards.
TTCCCCGGATGACCGGCACATCTGGTTCAACAGCACCCGCGACGGTCTGATGCAGGCTTTCCGGATGAACAGGGACGGCAGCGATCTGCAGCGGATGACCCATCTGGACATGAACTGCTGGTTCCCGCATATTTCTCCGGATGGGAAAAAAGTCGTCTTCCTCACCTTCCGCAAGGGAGATCTGGAACCCTGGCAGCATCTGCCGGAGAAGCAGGTGCAGCTGTGGCTCATGAATCCGGATGGCAGTGATGTCCGCCCCATTGTTTCCCTTTTCGGCGGTCAGGGCACCATCAATGTGAATTCCTGGGCTCCGGACAGTACCAGGTTCGCCTATATCCGTTACCGGAAGGACGATGACGCCTGAATTTCCCCGTTCATCGCCCCGCTTCCATGAAAAAACGCCACCGATACGTGGCGTTTTTTTCATTCTGAGATGCAGTCACTGTCCGTTCAGAACTTCCCGATACAGCGCATAGGTATTGTCCACAAACCGTTCCTCGCTGAAATCCTGAATCCGCTTCAGCGCGTTCTGCCGCATCCGGCCCCGCAGCTCCGGATCCTGCAGAATTTCCGTCACTGCGTCCAAATACTCCCCTTCCGTCCGGTATATTCTTCCGTTCTCCCCGTCAGCCAGCACGCCCAGCAAACAGTCATCCTCCCGGCACACCAGCGGCAGGCCGCACGCCATGGCCTCCAGGTAGCTCAGGCTGTGAACCTCAAACGTGGAGGCGGATACGAAGACGTCGCCCATCGCATAGAACCGGTAAACCTCCTCCGGCGGGATCCGCCCCATAAAGCGGACATGCGCTTCCAGTCCCTCCTGCCGGGTCATTTCCTCCAGCCGTTCCCGGTCCGGTCCGTCTCCCACGAGGATCAGCTGCGCCCTGGGATTTCTCTCAAGCAGGCCTGGCATGTATTTCAGGATTTCAGCAATATTCTTCTCTTTGCTCAGCCGGGTAACCATCACCAGCGTATTTCCGGAATCTTCCAGTCCGGCTTTCCGGAACAGCTCCGCCTTTTCTTCCGCTGCAACCGGTTTCTGGTAGTGGCTCAGCGGAATCCCGTTGGGAATGACAACGATCCTGTCCCGGACGGATTTCAGCTGAATAAAGCGCTTCGCCTTTTCCGATGGGGCAATCACCCTTGCGGCCCGCTTGTAAACCAGGTTTCCCCATTCGGTCATCAGCTTCTGCACCGGTCTCCTCGACCGGTATCGTCCGAAAATGAAATGGGCATAATCCGTATGGGTCGTCATCACCAGCGGCGCGCCGGTCTCATCCGCCAGATGATAGGTCATCCGGGCGACGGATCCCTCCGTATGCAGATGAATAATGTCCGGCTGCCATTCCTTCAGTTCAGTCAGAAGTCCGTTATGATGTACCAGATTGATCCGCACATCCGGATAGAAGACGGATTTCGCAGACCGGATAAAATAGTTGTCTCCCTCCCGGCGGGAATGCATGTCGTTGGACAGGGCCAGCACCTTGACCTCATTTCCCCGCTGCCGCAGGCCTTCCGCCAGAGCGATGACCACATTTGCCACACCGCTGGTTTGGTAAATAAAGCTGTCTGACGCCAGCAGGATTTTCATGCGTTTCTCCTGTCTCCTTTCCCGCCCCGAATCAGGGTGAGTATACCATATGCCGCTTACGGAAGCAAACCGGGGCAGCATGATTACGGTACGTTCGATCCGGCGTCCTCCAGCATCCCGTCTGCATTCCGTGTCACGGTCCGGATACCGTTTTTCCACACCAGCATGGCAGTCGTATCCTTCAGCGACGGGAGACTGTCCTCCCAGGATTCCCGGGTCAGGACAGGCAGCACCTGTGTCAGCAGTTCCGCGCATCCTGACTCCCGTGCAGCTGCAACCATGGTATCAACCGGCGCGTGATCCAGCCCGTCAGCGGCAGAGATCCAGGGCGTCCGCAGCGTCCCGTCTCCATATCGGTATCCGGCCGGAAGGTCAGGGGAAGGAAAAGCGCTCAGAGAAAGAATGGAGATCGGTCCTGTATATGTCAGCGATTCGGTCCGGACCTGGCCGGACCCTTCTGTGCCATGGATATCCATCCGGAAGGATGCTCCTTTTTCAAGGCATCGGACAAATCCATGCTGATATGTCAGCACCCCGTGCTCCGCCCCGGCCGCCGAAAGTGCCGCTGCAACCGCGTCCGTCAGATAGGCGCCCCGCTGCCAGCCAAAATCGATCCATCGTTCAACCCCATAGCTTTCTCCCATCGCCCGCAGCGCTTCGGAAATGTGCAGACATACGCGATTCCCGTCTGTAAACTCAATCCGGATATGTTCGTCCGTCTGCAGCATGGGCAGAATCTCTTCCAGGAATTTCGCCATTTCCGGATTTCTTCTGGGATCGGATTGCTCGGCTTCTGCGTCCGTTCTGCTGGCCAGAAGGGATTCGTTCATCTCGTACAGGGGACCCAGATAAACCCATCTTCCGGATGCCAGGCTGGCCTGCAGGGCTTGAAACAGAATCGGAGCGATTTCCGTCTCCGTATTGGGATGCCGGTTCAGCCAGGCCAGGTTTCGGGGCTCCTCCGACGCATTCCGAATATCAAAGGCCTTTCCGTTTTCCTCAAGTGCCAGGGCATAAATCTGCCGGACCTTTTTCTGTTCAGCTGAGGGTGAATCCTTTGTTTCTCCCAGCCTGTACCGCAGCGTCATGCTGGCCCCATAAATTCCCTCTGATTCGATGACCGTCCATCCGGCCTCCCCGTTCAGGATTCCCCGGAATCCGAAGAAGAAAGCCCCGGCCGCAACGGTCAGGGCAATCAGGGTCCAGATCAGACGGCTTCGGGAAGCATTTTCTTCCAGCGGAATCCGCTGTACGGGACGGGGCATCCCCTCCCGAAAATCACGCGCTTCTCTTTTCATCCTTACAGTACCGCCAGCAGCAGAAAGATCCCGAACAGCACGACAATCGCAGCCAGCACCGCGAATCCGGCGATTGTTCCCTTTCTGCACATCCGATAGTTGCGGAAGTGATGATAATGCTTGAACAGCAGCGCTCCCGCCAGGCCCAGCAGCGGCAGCAGGAAGGACAGCACGGCAAGCCAGATGCTGCCGGTATCATGCACCGGAGTCCGCAGAAAATCTTCGTTTACGGTGGTGTCCTCGGCAACAGTCGACGGCGCCTCCTCCCCTTCCGGAAGAATGGTGACGGATTTCAGGGGAACGTTTTCCGCCCGCCGGGCTTTGTATTCTTCAATTTCCTTCGCGTTGCCAAAGACGTAATGATGATGGCCGATGTCCTGCAGCGAAGGCTTATCCTGGCTGTAGTCATGGACGGAAGGATCATAGGTGAAAAGCATCTTGTGCTTTTCCAGCTTCGGGTCCGGAATCGGGATCGCGGAAATCAGGGATCGGGTATACGGGTGCATCGGATAATGGAACAGCTCCTCCGTTTCCGCGATTTCCACGATATCGCCCTTATAAATGACGGCAATCCGGTCGGAGATAAAACGGACAATGGACAGGTCATGGGCGATAAACAGATAGGTGATGTCCCGTTCCTTCTGGAACTTCTTCATCAGATTCAGCACCTGGGCCCGGATGGACACATCCAGTGCGGAGATGGGTTCATCGGCGATGACCAGCTCCGGTTCCATGACCATCGCCCGGGCCAGTCCGATCCGCTGGCGCTGGCCGCCGGAAAACTCATGGGGATACCGGGTCAGATGCTCCGGGAGCAGACCTACTTCCTCAATGATGGTCTCCACCTTCCGGACGCGGTCCGCTTCATTTTCAAACAGATGGAAATTGTACAGTCCTTCGGAAATGATGTAGTCCACCGTCGCCCGTTCGTTCAGGGACGCAGCCGGATCCTGGAAAACCATCTGGATATTCCGGATGACCTCCCGGTCCAGGGACCGGGGAATCTTTCCGGAGATTCGGATACCCTTGTAGTCGATCTCGCCGGCGGCACAGGGATTCACGCGGATAACAGCCCGGCCGATTGTTGTCTTGCCGGATCCCGATTCGCCCACCAGGGAAAAGGTCTCCCCCTTCAGGATATCAAAGGAGGCGTTCTTGACGGCGCGTACGGCATTCTCGTCCTTCCCGAAAGTGATATCCACATTCCGCAGGGACAGCAGGATTTCTCTTCCCTCGCTGTCCAGGGGACCATGCTCAGGAAAATGCGCGGCAGTGATATTCTGGTTATCAGGCATTCTTCTTCCTCTTTCCTTACCGTTTCTTCACAGGCACGGTCTCAGATATTAAACGCTTCAATCAGCTTGCCATGGATATCCTCAATGATTTCCGGCTTCTGAACCTTCGGGGATCTCGGATCCTCCAGCCAGGTTTTTGCAAAATGCGTTTCGGAGACCTGGAACATGGGCGGCTCCTTCAGCGTGTCGATCTTCATGCAGTAGGGATTCCGGGGGGCAAAGGGATCGCCCGTAATCTTGTTGTAGAGAGAAGGCGGCGTCCCGGTAATGGAATAAAGCACCGTATCCCGCTGAGCCAGCTGCGGCAGGGAGGACAGCAGCGCCCAGGTATAGGGATGCCGCGGGTCATAGAAAACCTCCTCCACCGTGCCGTATTCCACGATCTGCCCGGCATACATGACAGCCACGCGGTCCGCCACATTGGCGACAACACCCAGGTCATGGGTAATAAAAACAATGGTATAGTTAAATTCCTTCTGCAGATCCTTCAGCAGCTTCAGAATCTGGGCCTGGATGGTGACATCCAGGGCGGTTGTGGGCTCGTCACAGATCAGAATCTTTGGCTGACAGCTCAGAGCGATGGCAATGACGATCCGCTGCCGCATGCCGCCTGAATACTGGAAGGGATAGTCGTCAAACCGGTTCTCCGCATTGGGAATCCCGACCTTTTTCATCAGCTCCAGGGCACGCTTCCGCGCCTCCACCTCCGAGCAGTTCTGATGCTTCAGAATCACGGAGGTGATCTGTTTCCCGATGGTGATGATCGGATTCAGACTGGTCATGGGATCCTGGAAAACGGTAGCGATCCGGGTTCCCCGGATTTTCGTCCAGTCGTTTGTATCCCGTACCTTTGCCAGGTTGATAACGCTGGTTCCATGCAGCTTTTCCGTCGTTTCGTCCAGGTACCGGACCCGGAACGTCACCGGATCAAATACGCTGTTCCGGATGTTTTCATCCGACAGGTCGAGCCCCTTCCGCATGGCTTCCTTCAGCGCGTTCAGCAAACCGTTGAAGCATTTATGCCGTTTGACCGGGCTGTACCGCCCGGTAGAGAGGACAATTTCCTTGGCCAGAATTTCGTTTCGTTCCCGCTGTTCGTTGGATACCTCCCGCTCGGTTTCCCGGTGGTAGCGGGCCTCCATCTCATGCTTCTGCGTCTGATAATTCTGCTGCCAGGCAATATCGGATTTGGCGTTCTGCTGCAGCTCACGGATCTTTTGCTTCCGCGCTTTCTGTTTCTCCTTGATTTGCCGGTCCAGCTCCTTCAGGCGCTTCTCGGCTTCCTGAACCGCAGACTTTTCCTTCCGTGGATCCAGGGTTTGCTTCTGGTTAAAAAGCTCTGTCCGCTGGAACACGAGGCCGGACATTTCTTCCTCCAGGGACTGC
>JAFRGU010000300.1 GCA_017433675.1 Clostridia bacterium | reverse complement strand
CGGGAAGCTGTTATCCGTTACGACGATATATTTTGTATCAGGCGTGTCATGTTCGTCAAACTCCTGCCGGAGCGTGATGTGATGCTTTTTTGCCATGGCCTGGATCCGGACGTAATACGCTCCGGCCTGCTGCCAGGTTTCCGTGGCGCGAATGACGGCCAGACCGGGCATTTCCTCCATTTTCGCGATATATGACGCGAAGAATACATATTCACCGATCTGAAGGCCTTCCTCTTCGCGGCCGAATTCATGCAGGCAATAGCCAGCTGACAGCCATTCTGCCACCCCGGTGAAAATCCGGCCGTCCGTATCCGTGAGACGGATGAGCTTATGATCATAGCTGGACAGGTTCATCGCTTCAGCACCTCGTCAAAGCATCGTTTGGCGGAATTATACAGGGGAATTCTGCGGCTGGCAACAGAAAAAGGGCAATTCAGCGAAACTCCGGCCGGAGCCGCTTTTACAGTCAGCCATTCCCGGTTCCAGGCTGCCTTATTCCTCCAGCAGGTCAAAATAGATCTTCGCGGCCAGCTTCCGAACCTTTTCAACATCGGCATAGATCTGGCTTTTTTTGAGGCCAAGCGCCTTTGCGATCTGCGACGGACATGTATTTCCGCTGAACAGTTCCCGGAAAATCAGACCGTACTTCGGACGGATTTTCGCAAGGCGCCGGATCATGATATCCACCATCCGGGCAACAGATTCCTCATCGAGACGGGCCGCCGCCAGTTCCCCTTCATGCGGAACCGCCAGCCCTTCCCCATCAAACCCGACGCCGCCTTTCGCGCGCACCCACAGGAGCGCCTCGAAGCATGCAGGCGATAAGGCCTCACGGCAGAAGGCGGAAGCGAACTCACAGTCGCGGCATTTCCGGTTTTTCTCCAGACAGTGAACATAATCCCCTTTTCCATTCACCAGCCAGCAGCGGTCCTTTCGCTGTTCCGCCTTCGATTCCGTTTGCTGCATCCGTTCAAACTCCTCCGCAAAAGCCCGGGGGACAGCGTATACAGCGCAGGGATAAGCGCGGCCGCCGAAGCGGTGATAACGAATCCGGATTTCCGGATTCAGGCCGCGGGTTTCAGCCACGGTTTCCGGATTGATCCGCACATATACATTGACAAGATCTTCATTCTTTTCTTCAACGTTCCGAACGATATTCTGTTTTTCCATGGATTGTCTCCTTTTTTTCTTCCCAGGGGAAAAAGCAGAGACAATCCATCGGCCTGTCCGTTTTTCATCTGGTCATCCTCCTGATTGCTCTGCAAGCCAGGGGTGACCAGCCGATCGCGCAGCCGGCACCGAATTTCTGAGGCGGCTGACCGGGTGTGCGATACTCCCTCTTTCACCGTCGACTGATCCAGAGGACATCCCAATCAACCTGTAAACATGGATGAAGACAGCCCCAAAGCTGTACTCATCTGAAAAAAACAGGGGCGGACAGAAGCAGGCTGTTCGCCTTTTTCCATCCGCCCCCTAACGGGCCTTCGTTATCCCCCAATGGATAACGGTTCTGATATTCAACTCCGGGTTTCCGGTTATTCCGGGTTTTGCTTTCCGCGCAGCTTCGGGCGCTTTTTCTCCAGTTCAAAGACATCATAGGTGCCATCGTAGCGTCTCCGGATCTCGGCATCATTGCCACGGCAGGTAATCTCCAGCACGAGCTCGTACGCCTCGCCAAGCAGGGTTTCAAAGCTTCCGGTCTGATTATTCATGATCTGTTCCTCCTGAATCATTCTCAACAAACAAGGACACAACACAGCGCGGGCAGAAAAAAGGCGGCTCCGGGGAAGGGTGGTACTTATACGCACCACTCAAAGGAAAAAAAAACTGCCGCCTGCAAATGTACACCCCCTCTCCTTCGTGAATTTCACGCTGGTAACTTTACGCACCAAATCATAGCACAGATCAAATCCCCTGTCAACCGGTTTTCAAAAAAATGTTGCCTAAAAGTACCAAGTGTGCTATAATCCCTTACAGGACAAGGAAAGGAGGGTGAAAGATGGCGGTAAACTACGATGAAACCATGGGCCAGGTCATCAAGCGGAAACGCCAGCAGATCGGCATGAGTCTCCGTGAACTTGCCAAAGAGGCCGGAGTCAGCCATGTAACCATCATGCGAATCGAAGACGATAAATTCAACATGGTGGATCCGGCCATCCTGACAGCCATTGCGGACGCGCTGCACCTGGACCGGCTGTTCCTCCTCTCCCTGAACGGCGCCGGGGTCCAGGATGAAGATATCCGAATCATCGCGCGGGCCGCGGGGAAAATGAGTCAGGAACAACGCCGGCAGATGCTGGATCTGCTTCGGGGTTCTTTTGCGGAAGCATTCCGGAATACCGGAAGCGACGATCTGGATGATACCGAGGAAGAATATCTCGATGAGCGAATATAACAATGCTTTTTCCAGAGAAGAGGCAGTCCAAAAAGCCGCAGAGCTGCTGCGGAACCTGGGGACTGCCTTTTTTCCACTGGACACGGGCAAAGTCCTGTCCGTCTTTGGAAAACAGGTGCAACTGTTCACCTATGCCGCGCTGCAGGAAACAACCGGAAAAGGGACCGCCGAACACGCGATCCCGGGAATCGATTTTCCGGTGATCAGCAGAGACGGATTCTGCTACCGGATCACCCATGTACTGCTGCGAATCGACGGGCGGGAGGAAGAAGTATCGGTCTGGTATATTTTCCATGACGATCTGGGAAGAAAAACCAGAATCCGATTTACCCTGATGCACGAGCTGGGCCACATCCTGCTGAACCATCATCAGCGCCTGAATACGAATACACTGACCGGGATGAATGACGATCCCAGATATCAGGCGGCGGACCAGCAGGCCGATCTGTTCAGCATCAATCTGCTGGCGCCGGCGCCGGCGGTTTTCCGGCTGCTGACCGTACACGGCTATACCTATGTCAAAGAGAAAATCAGCTGGATGATGACCAATCCGGAGGCACCGTTTCTCGTCGAGCTCGGACATGCGGACCTGAATCCGGAGGAGCTGATCATGACCGCTTTCGGATTATCCCGGAGCGCCGCGGAAAGAAGGCTCTCCGAGCTGCCGGCGGAGCTTCAGATCTGGAAGAAGATCGATCCCGAGCTGTACGCCTTTACGGAAAACATTCCGCATCGCTCCGGATGGTACTGCCGGATATGCCATACCCGACGGAGAACCAAATCGCTGTACTGCCCGGGATGCGGACAGACACATGAATATGAATACAGGGATTACGGCCTCTTCCCCAAGCCGGTGATGGGCCTGCGGGAAACAGGACAGTTTGAATTCTGTTCCGTCTGCGGCAATGAAGATCTGCCGGAGGACGCCGTTTTCTGCCCGATCTGCGGGAATCCCGTGATCAACGAATGCCGGAATGCATCTGAACAAGCCGGCTTCCTCAGCCGATGGAATCCGGATCACATCCGGAACCCACACCGATGCAGGCCGACGGATATTTACTGCAGAACCTGCGGGGCCCTGACCCATTTCGGCGTCAACCGGGGCCCAACATACCTCTACTGGGGCCTGTCGCCGGGCTGCGACCGATGCCGGGCTCTTGGAACGCGCTATCCCGCCGTGCTTGAAGCACCCAACGGCATGCTGGAGAAGTGCCCCGTATGCGGGCATACCAAAACCATCCGGAACGGAAGATACTGCGCCAAATGCCTGCAGCCGATGGAAAACGTATGTGATTCAAACGGAAAAGGCGCGCACAGCTGCGGAGCGAATGACCGCTTCTGCCGAATCTGCGGAAGCGAAACCCTCTTCCGGAAGGAGGGGTTTCTGCCGGATTACCGGGAATCGGAGGTATTCGGGCAGCTGATGAAGGAAGAACCGCAGCACCGCAAAAAAAGGATCCGGATGAACAGGATCCTGATTCTGCCGGACGGAAGGCTCCGGGTGCACGGGCAGGATCAGCGGACCTGATCCGTTTTCGGGTAACTCCTTCAGCGCTTGCAATACCAGGGTGTGATATAGCCGTCCGCGTTCAGGAGGATGCCGGGAAGCCAGGACGGCGCCTCAGACATCTTCTGACGGACAACCTCCAGCGACAGGGAAGGCGGGGCCTCGATGATCAGCTCATCATGAACATGACCGCAGATGAAGCAGTCCCGGAGGTTCCGCATGGCGCTGCACAGCAGATCCCGGGAGATGGCCTGGACGATGTTTTCCACAAACTTCGGGCCGTAGCTTTCCAAACGTTTCCATTTCTTTGCCGCACCGATCCCCTCGTAGGTCACGGACTGACCGCCGAGGGGATTTTTTTCGATTTTCGGCTTCACATAGGACAGGGAACGGCCGGAGGGCAGATCAATGAAGAGCATGGCGTGATCAAACCGGAAGCGGATCCCCCGGACCGCTGTTTCCGTTTTTCCGCGGATCGCTTTCCGCACCGCGTCATCGACGTCCCACCAGAAGGAAACAATCCGGGGACTGGCATTCCGCCAGGCATTGACCAGAGAGATCAGCTCCTCTTCCTTCAGCCCCATTTCCAGGGCGCCCATGGCGGCCAGGGCGCCAACCCCGCCGCCGTAGCCCAGGGCCAGCTCGGCGATCTTGCCCTTCTGGCGCAGCTCCGCGTTGACGCCGTGCTTTTCCACGGGGACATGGAACATGGCGGAGGCGGAAGCACTGTAGATATCCCCGTTGTTCCGGAACACCTCCGTGCGCCAGGTTTCGCCGGCGAGGCGGGCAAGCACCCGGGCTTCAATGGCGGAAAAGTCCGCCACCAGGAAGGTATACCCCGGCCGCGGGACAAAAGCCGTGCGGATCAGCTGGGAAAGCGTATCGGGAACATCCCCGTACAGCAGACGGAGCATCTCCGCATCTCCCGCCTTCACCAGCTGCCTGGCCAGCGCCAGATCCGGCAGATGATTTTGGGGGAGATTCTGCAGCTGGACGAGCCGGCCGGCCCAGCGGCCGGACCGGTTCGCCCCGTAAAACTGAAACATGCCCCGGCATCGGCTGTCCGCACAGACGCAGTTTTCCATCGCCTGATACTTTTTCACGCTGGAGCGGGAAAGCCGCTGCCGGAGGCTCAGCACCCCGGCCAGATCCGGCGGCACGGAGCCCAGCAGGGAAGAGACGGACTTTTTCTCCAGGGAATCCACCACGACTCCGCGGGCAGTCAGCCACCGTTTCATCTGCACAACAGAATTCGGATTTTCCAGACCGGTGATCCTTTTCAATTCTTCCATCAGATCCGACCGGGAGGATTCATCGAGGGCAACCGCCCGGGCCACCAGATCCCGATCCAGCGCGATGCCCCGGTCATTGATCCTTTCCGACAGATGATATTCCTCCCATACGGTTTCCGGAACCGGAAATTTCGAGAGGGATTTCCGGATGGCATGCTCCACCTCCACATCCCGGAGATTATAGGATTTGAAGGCGGCCCATTTCTCCGGAAACTGACGCGGATCATGAAACCGGCCGAAGGAATGCAGCGGGTTCTCCGGAAGGGGAGAACAGAAAAAACGGAGGAGGGATTTCCCTTCCGACAGCTTCTGATTCCGCAGCTTCAGCACGGATCCGACCCCTTCCAGGGACAGGGGCAGGCCCAGGTATGCCGCCCAGATCCGGGAGCAGCGCCAGGAGGCGGGATCCAGAAAGCTGCCAACCGTGTCCTCCGGATCGCCACAGGCCCGGAACAGATCCGGACGATGCCGCCGGAGCCAGGAGGAGAGACAGATCCGCTCGAAGGAGGCGTTGTAGGCCCATTTGATCACGGCCGGATCCGCGACGGCCTGAAGCACATTTTCCGGGATGCACTCTCCGCAGGCCAGATCGATCACACGGACCGGACCGTCATCCGCGGAATAGCCAAAGAGCAGCATGTCAAAATCCGGGTCTTCCACATAGCGGTAGACGCCGGATTTGGAAAGGTCCGTGCCGGAGCGGGTTTCGATATCAATGGAAAGGGTTCTGAGGGTTTTCATCCTTGGCCTCCAATACGTAACCTTTGATGGCGGGGGAGGGTTCAGCTCAGGAAATCATCCTCGTCGCCGGTATCGAAGTCATCCTCGGCGCTGACGCGGCTGCCCAGCGGCTCACCGTCGCGGAGCTTCTGCAGATTATTCAGGCCGCAGGCGATGCCCCTGCTGCCGCCGGAATTAAAGGCGAAGAGGGTAATGCTGGCCCGGCCGTAAACCCCGGAATAAACCTCGGAATGCTCCAGGACCGGCTGGCGGTTCGCGTCCACGATCCCCGGGGCGACGGAGGAATTGGCATTGATGAACATACAGCCCTCATAGACCGGATCGCCGGCCCGCTCCCTGTCGCCATCCCGGAGGGGGAGCTTCAGATCGGAAAGGGCCGGCACGACCTTTCCGGAGCCCCTGAGCCTGCTCTGGCCCTCCTCATAGGCGGCGCGGATCGCCTGATTGATCTTCTCAATCGTATCGGTATCCGATTTCGGAATGATCAGGGAGACGGAGTACTTCGGAGCGCCGCCGTTAACGGAACGGGGTTCCCAGACATTGGCATAGGACCAGCGGGTATTCGGGCCGGTGATGACCCTGCACGGATTGACAAACTTACTCATGATTTTTTTCCTCCTTCAAGCGGTTTTCGGAATCTTCCTCAACGTTTTTTTCTCGGCACAGACTGCCGGATGGCTGTCCGATGCGGGTACAGGCATCGCGTCCGGCGACGGGCCGGGGACGGAGATGCGCCGCATGTTCAGCCATGGATTTTTTCCACCTCCTCCATCAGGGCGGGATACAGCGCCGGATCCACATCCGTCAGACTCCCGCCGCCGGAATACTTCCTCACCAGGGATTTCGCTTCCGACCGGAACCCGGCTTCCGCCAGCGCCATGAGCCGGGAACGGATTTCTTCGATCAGAACCTTCTTCTTCGTTCCGCCCTCCGGAACCGGCGTCCCCTCCGGCGGAACAGCAGCGAGGCAGTCCTCCGGAAAACACGCCTTCACCCGGGCGGCTGTCCGGATCAGATCCTCTCCGACCGCGGCGAGGGTTTTTCCAATGACAGACAGATCTTCCACCACGGAAGCAAGCTCACCCGTTTTGCTCATGATGGTCTCCTTTCATCCAAATCCATATTTCCATCCGGCATGTTTTCAACCGGATGACCAGGAGGAGCAGCATCCAGTCCTCCGATTCCGCCCGCTCATCCCGGACGGGCATTTCCGCAAGCATCGCCTTCCGCATCCGCGGCACCTCTCTTTCCGAGGGAGCCTGATCGTCCCTACATCCTATAGCGGACACCAACAGGGCGGGTTTTCCAGTTTTGACAAAAAAAGGGATGCTTTTTTTCCCATATGAAGTTTTTTGTGAACATGATATTTGCCTTCCAAACGGCAAAATGCTATAATCCAATGCATTCCAAAGAGAGTATAACAAAGGGAGTACGGGAATATGGCAGAGAGGAAAGTGTAGATACCAAGGATGTATACCGGTTTTGCTGAAAGCACAGAAAAGTACTGACAGAGTGTTTATCGGGGAGGATTACCATGAGAAGAACCATTAGCTTCTTCGCT
>JAFRGU010000299.1 GCA_017433675.1 Clostridia bacterium | reverse complement strand
GGATGAACAGGGTGCCTTTGACCGCTGGGAGCTGAAGCTGTCCAAGCAGACCGCCCCGCTGCTGAAGGAATGGCCGGACGCATTGCTGTTCCTGAACTTTAAGACCTTCGTGGTCACAACAGACGGAAACACGCATAAGGCACAGGGCGGCAAGCGGGTGATCTACACCAGCCATCATCCCTGCTGGGATGCGAAAAATCGTCATAACCTGCCGGAGGAACTGGATCTGAATTACGCCAGCATTGCCCCGATCTTCGAGGCTGTCCCGTCCGAACCGATCACACTGCCGAAGCAAACTGCCGTGGTGGAGACCGTTGCAGCTGTGCCTGCGCCGGATCCTCTGGCCCCTGTGTCACCCGAAACCATGCAGACCCTGACCGGATGGATGGAGCAGGCGAACATCAAGTCTGAAATGATCCAGACCCTGGTTGCCCAGAAAGGGCATTTCCCTGTAGATACCCCGATCGAACAGTACCCTGAGAAATTCGTACGCGGCTGGCTGATGCACAACTGGGCACAGGTCGTGGCGACGATTCAGAACAACCCTGAGTACATACCATTTTGAGGAGGTAGAGAAACATGGCTGCTGATACCAACATTATGGGCTGGGACGACGTCCTGGAAAACGATGGACAAGAGTTCATCATCCTGCCGGAAGGCGACTACACCTACACTGTGACCAACTTTGAACGCGGGCAGTTTCCCGGCGGTCCCAAGATTCCCGCCTGCCCGAAAGCGACCATCACCCTGAACATCGATAACGATCAGGGAGTGGCCACCGCCCGCGTGGATCTGCTGCTGTACCGCACCGTTGAGTGGAAGATCGCTGCTTTCTTCCGCAGCATCGGCCAGAAGAAACACGGCGAAAAAGCTGTCATGAACTGGAACAAGGTCGTAGGCTGCCGTGGCAAGGCACACTTCAAGCCCCGTTCCTACACCAAGGACGGTCAGGAGCGTCAGGTGAACGATGTTGACCGCTTCTTTGATTACGACCCGTCCTACGCTATGACCCCCGTAAAGACTGACGACCTGCCCTGGGGCAACGGAGGATTTTGATCATGAACATGAAGATGAAGCCGTACTGTGTTGGATACCCGATCAACAAAATTCTCGAAGAGGAAGATGCCGCTACCGAGCGTCTGTATAATGCCATCTTCGGCGATATGGACGAGGAAGAGCTCAAGGATTATCAGGCCCGGAGAAACGAGCGTTTCCGTCAGCAACGGGAGAACGCTCTGAAGAAGGCCCGGGCGCTGCTGCGGCAGATGAATCGCCCGGTGTGCCGCCGTGACATGCTGATGGCCATGGAAATGGCGATCATGCATCAGGTGAAAAGCTTCGAAACCATGCAGACGCCTCCCGAGGCTGCGGAGCTGGTTGCTCTGGTGATTTGCAAGAACATGCTGATGGACGGCCCGCTGCACGAGGGGGCATGAACATGGCAATGACCCTCAGGCCCTATCAGGCTGAGGCGCGGGATGCCATTCTGCAGGAGTGGGATCAGGGCCGGAAGCGTACGCTTCTGGTCCTGCCCACGGGCTGCGGGAAAACCGTGGTGTTTTCCAAGGTAGCGGAGGATCAGGTAAACCGTGGCGGCAGAGTGCTGGTTATGGCACACCGTGGAGAATTGCTGGATCAGGCTGCCGATAAGATCAGGCAGGTGACCGGCATCGAGTGTGCCTATGAAAAGGCCAGCGCCTCCGCCCTGGGGAGCATGCTCCCGATCACGGTTGGATCTGTTCAATCCCTCTGTCAGGAAAGGCGTCTCAGCCAGTTTCCCCAGGATTATTACTCTTCAATCATTGTGGACGAGGCACATCACTGCCTGTCCGATTCCTATCAGCGGGTGCTGGAGTATTTCCCGGAAGCAAACGTCCTCGGCGTTACGGCAACGGCGGACAGGGCTGACAAGCGGAACCTCGGAAACTTCTTTGATTCTCAGGCTTACGAATACACGATGACGCAGGCGATCCGGGAAGGATATCTGTGTCCGATCAAGGCACAGATGATTCCCCTGCAGTTGGATATCAGCGAAGTGGGTGTCAGCAACGGCGATTACAACGTCGGCGAAATCGGATGTGCCCTGGAGCCTTACCTGCGGCAGATCGCCCAGGAAATTGCGGAACACTATGCTGACCGGAAAACCGTCGTTTTTCTGCCGCTGATACACACATCGCAGAAATTCTGTGCCCTGCTTCAGGAGATGGGCGTATCCGCAGCCGAGGTGAACGGAAATAGTACTGACCGGGCTGAGATCCTCCGGGATTTCGAAGCCGGACGATACTCCGTCCTGTGCAACAGTATGCTGCTGACGGAAGGCTGGGACTGCCCGAGCGTGGACTGTGTAGTCATGCTCCGCCCGACGAAGGTGCGCAGCCTGTATCAGCAGGCGATCGGACGCGGCACACGGCTGTTCCCCGGGAAAACGGAGCTCCTGATTCTGGACTTTCTGTGGTTGACCGAACGGCATGATCTGTGCCGCCCGTCCTCCCTGATTTCAAAGGACGCGACGATCGCCGCCAAGATAGACCAGCAGGTAATGGACGCGGAGTACGGCGTGGACATCATGGAAGCGGAAGAAACCGCTGAACGGGATGTGCTGGCGGAGCGTGAAAAAGCGCTGGCTGAACAGCTGGCAATCATGCGGAACCGTACCCGGAAGCTGGTCGATCCCCTGCAG
>JAFRGU010000298.1 GCA_017433675.1 Clostridia bacterium | reverse complement strand
TCCCCCGTGATTTCCCGGTCAGGCAGGAACATGTGATGCGTCGGCGACATCTGATAGCCATACTTCCGGAGCTCTTCGTTCAGTTTGATGAGATTGTCCAGTTCAAAGAGGCGGTGTCCCTCCGTGTCCCTGACCAGACGATCCAGAAAATCATGCAGGCACGGATCGGCCGTTATTACCGTGTTCCCGCCCAGCGTCGCCATTTCCAGGAATGGTTTTCCGGGGCTGTAGCTCCTTCTGCCGTTATTCAGCGCAGAAACGGTGATGATATTCTCCTTCGACAGCAGATCCGCGGGGGTGCAGTTCAGATCCAGCGAAAGCTGCTGCAGCAGCTTTTCCCGGTATGCCCTGAACATGGTACTCATCTTCATTCTCCTTCAAAAGAAATCAGAGCCCGGAAAGTCTTTTCCGGTTTTTCCGGTCATCAGATCTTCTGACAGAAGGCGCTGATTTCTACCTTTCGGCTGGCCGCGTCCTCTTTGTTTTCGACGGAACACAATCCGAGATGGTCGCGGCATTCAATCTCCAGATGTCCGTAGAAATGCTCGATGCTGCTGATGATCCTTTCGCACTCCTTCATGCCGGGACCGGTGCGCAGCGCGATCGCATATCCCCTTTTGCCGGAAGGAATTGTCTGATGCGGCTCGTGGGTGTTGCACCACGGGGTGCAGCGGTCAATAAAAGCCTTGAACTGTCCAGGGATATCCGCCCAGTAGGAAGGAGAAACCGAAACAATGACATCCGCCCGGGCGAACTCATCCATCAGGACATTCACATCGTCTTGCTGGATGCATTCCGCGGTTTGATGGCAGCTTCTGCAGCCCCTGCAGTATCCGAAATGATAATCATCGATGCAGACAGCTTTTGTTTCATACCGTTCCGACAGCATTTCTGATACATATTCCGTGATCCGGGCTGTTGCGCCGTTGCGGACGGGGCAGCAGTTAAGGATAAGCGCTCTCATCGTTCCCTCCTGTTAATCCCGGGGTGCGGCTCAGCCGGCAAAAAACAGAATCCTGGATCATGCGTTTTTCCTGATCAGGCAGGCTCCCAGGGTTGATAGCTTTTTCCCTCGAGGATATCGGCGATCCGTTCGCAGGCGTGTCCGTCGCCGTAGGGATTGCAGGCATGGGACATCTTTTCATATTCTTCCCTGTTTTCCAGAAGCAGTTTGAAAGAATGGTAGATGGTTTCTTCATTTGTACCGACCAGCTTCAGTGTTCCGGCTTCCACGCCCTCCGGCCGTTCGGTGGTGTCCCGCATGACCAGCACCGGCACGCCGTAGCTGGGGCATTCCTCCTGGATTCCGCCGGAATCCGTCAGGCAGAGGAACGAACGCGCTTCAAAATTGTGGCAGTCGAAAACCTCGATGGGTTCGATAATATGGATGCGGCTGCAGCCGCTGAGTTCTTCCTCAGCCGCCTGCCGAACCAGCGGATTCATGTGGATCGGGTAGACCGCTTTGCAGTCCGGATGCTCATCCAGCACCCGGCGGATGGCCCGGAACATATGGTGCATGGGCTCTCCCAGATTTTCCCGCCGATGCGCGGTGATAAAGATCAGCTTATCCCCGCCGACCCAGTCCAGCTCCGGATGATGATAATCCTCCCGGACAGTATGCTGCATCGCATCGATGACCGTGTTGCCGGTCACGTAAATGCTCTCGGGCTTCCGGCCTTCGCGCAGCAGGTTGTCCCGGGACAGCGGCGTGGGAGCGAAGTTATACTGGCTGATAATGGACACCGCCTCCCGGTTGAACTCCTCCGGGTAGGGGCTGTAAATATTGTAGGTCCTCAGCCCGGCCTCCACGTGCCCCACCGGGATCTGCAGGTAGAAGCATGCCAGCGCCGTGACGAAGGTGGTGGACGTGTCGCCATGCACCAGCACCATATCCGGGCGTTCCTTCTCAAGGACTTCCTTAATCCCGTTCAGGATATTTGTCGTGATGTCAAACAGGCTCTGCCGGTCCTTCATGATATTCAGATCATAGTCCGGAACGACGCCGAAGGTGGACATCACCTGGTCCAGCATCTGGCGGTGCTGCGCGGTGACGCAAACGACGGTTTTGAGTTGCTGGCGTTTCTTCAGTTCATTGACAAGCGGGCAGATTTTGATAGCCTCCGGGCGGGTCCCGAATACGGTCATAACCTTTTTCATAAACACGCTCCTTCTTTCCTGTTTCACATTCTCCCGGGCACCGCAATGCCGGACAATCTTTCAGGTCCTTTGCGGCCTTCACCGGGAAGCGCTCCGCGGCTGATCAGTAGAGGCTGCTGATGATCTCCGTTATCTTCTGCCGGTCGTAGAAGGTCTGGATCCTGTTGAACACCACGTCGGGCTCAATGCCCCGGTCGGTGTCGTAGAAGGAGCCGTTCTTAATAAACGACAGGCGCCTGAAGCCGGAAACATCGAAG
>JAFRGU010000297.1 GCA_017433675.1 Clostridia bacterium | reverse complement strand
GGTTCAATGTCGATAGGGTGATCCCTCTTCTGCAGGAAAATGATATCCGACACGACATCCGTCCCGGCATTGGCACGGAAAGCATTGTTCGGCAGCCGGATCGCTCCGAGAAGTTCCGCCCTTTGAGCCAGGTATTTCCGCACTTCCGGAGACTGCTGGTCCATGGTGTACCGGCTTGTGACAAAGGCCACAATGCCGCCCGGACGCACCTGATCCAGTGCTTTGGCAAAGAAATAGTTGTGGATGGAGAATCCCAACCGGTCATAGGGCTTGTCACTGACCTTATAGTTGCCGAATGGGACATTGCCCACGGCAAGGTCATAGAAATCCCGGCGGTCTGTGGTCTCAAAACCGGCAACCGTAATCTCTGCCTCCGGATACAGTTTCTGCGCGATACGGCCTGTGATGGAGTCCAGCTCCACACCGTACAGGCGGCTGTCCTGCATATCCTCCGGCAGCATCCCGAATAAGTTTCCGATACCCACGGAGGGCTCCAGGATATTCCCGGACTTGAATCCCATCTGCCCCAGTGCTTCATAGATCGCCCGGATTACGGTGGGGCTGGTGTAGTGGGCATTCAGCGTGGATGCCCGTGCCATTTCATAGTCCTGCTCCGGGAGAAGGGCTTTCAGCTGCGCATACTCCCTGGCCCAGCTATCTTTATTGGGATCGAAAGCATCCGCAAGGCCGCCCCAACCGACATACTGGGAAAGAGTTCCCTGCTCCTCCGGTGTGGCGTTCCTGTTTTCCGCTTCAAGGGTAAACAGCGTTTCGATGGCAGCGATGTTACGGGCAAATTTCTCCTTCGGCCCACCTTCCCCGAGATGGTCATCCGTGATACGGAAGTTGATGCCGGGGATATCTTCTTCGGTGATTTCTTCCTCAACCGTAACAGGAGTCGTTTCTGCGGGTGTGTCTTCCTGTTCTTCTGTTTCTGTGGTCAGTTCCTCCGGCATTTGTACGGAGCTTGTACCTTCTGTGACCGCTTCCGGAGCTTCTCCTGCCCGTTCCGCAGCCGGTTCCTCTGTTTGCTCCAATGCCGGTTCAACCGTCTGTATAGTCTCTTCTTCATCCCGCTCATCTGAATGCTGCTGTTCCTCCATCGCAGTTATAGAAGGAAAAGCATGAGCGGGAGACGGGAGAGGAAGCCCGTCAATACCTGCATAATCCTCCTGAAGCTTGGCATATTCCGCCTGTTCTGTTTCTGACAGGTACTGGTCTTCCCGAAACAACAGATCCAGCATTTTTTCCACTTCGGTCCAGCGAAGCCGCCGCTCCACATCATGTTCATAGCAGCGGATCAGCATCCCTTTGGAACTGTAATCCACAAAGCCCCGGGATCCGTCAGAGAATGTCCAGCTTCTGCCTCCCATCCCATACTCCTCTTTCAGGTAATCGGCGCGTTTCTTCGGATCGTGTTCGCTGGAATACAATGCCTGGATCCGCATTTTCCCATTGGAAAACCCGGAACCATCCCGCAGGACACGGTTCACTTCTTCGTCGGAAATAGAAAAAGCGGAGGGCTTTTCGCTCTCCGCCATCTACGGCAATGCATCAATTTTCTGGATCTGTTCCTCTTCCGGAAGGATAAAATCCGTGAAACTCAGCTGGTGATAAGTTCCGCTGTCACGATCTCCTCCGCCTGTGCCTTCAGGCTGTTCATGTGCTGCGTCCATCCCATCGGTTCGGCCTTCTTGTCCGGTGCCGGGTTCTTCTGCAGCAGCTGCAGCATCAGCTGTTCCATCCTCGCGGATGCCGTCCGCTGGATCTCCCACAGGTGCGGATACAGCTTCTCCGTCAGGATCAGGTCGTTCATCAGCATGGGGTTGTTCTCCTGAAGGTATGCCCTCCGCATCCTGCCGTACTTCCCGAGCGGCTGAACTTCGGCCGTCTCCATCTGGATATCCGGGATCAGATAATCCCCTTTCTGCGTGTATGTCACTTCTTTCATCATGGCTTTCGCTCCCTCCTGTAACTGTTTGGGTAATACCCTGCATGGCTTCCCTGCGTCGTTCTTCCTCCAAGGCCTGCTGGGCTGCTTTCGTGCGTTCATAATTCCTTGTGGTGGCTTCGATTTCCCGGAAGATCTGTCCGGAAAGGCTGCTGACCGCCGTTCCCAGCGTGTTTGCCGCCTGCCGGGTATTGAAATCAAAGATGTCCAGGAAATCCTCATGTTCAAAATAGCTGTCTGGGTCATCCGTACACCGGCTGTAGAGACAGTAAGCGATGCTGGCCGCCGCAGCCCGCCGGAATGTCACCCCGGTTTCAAACTCATGATAACCGGCCAGGTAGCTTTCCTCAACGATGTCGAGGATCTGCCTGCGGTAGTTGTCCCAGTAATCCGCCGCGAGCCGTTCCGCTGCCGCGTAGATCATGGATTCCAGGGACTGCCCTTCCCGGGAAACATCAAAGGCCTGTTCCAAAGCTTTCATGATCGGCTCCCGGTATTCCTCTTTCATCTGCCATAACTGTACCGGGCGGGAATTCCTACGTTCCCCTGTGTCTGATACGTCAAAAACGTACCGCAGCCTCGGCCTGTCCCCGCTGGTATCGATCAGGGCGATTCCCTTTGAACCGCGCCGAACATACCGGCGCATGGTATCATTCCAAAGATCATATTCCGCACAGGCTGTCGCATCCGGACGCTGGGCAAAGATCATCAGCTGCTCATGGTAAGGATATTTATAAAGCCGGGCCGCAGTCCTTAAGAACGCTGTCCACTGCTCCCGGCTCCCTGT
>JAFRGU010000296.1 GCA_017433675.1 Clostridia bacterium | reverse complement strand
CATCCGACGGAGGAGCAGTGGAGCCGGATGAGCGCGGCCTATGAATTCCAGCCGGAAACAAAAACCATGAAGCTTCAGAAAGCGGATAATAATTACATGCTGACACCGAACTATGAAAGCGGCGGCGCGGCCCTGGCCGGAACCGCGGAGAGCTACGCGGCGGTCGTGGAGGCGCTGGCCAACGGCGGCGTTGGACGGAACGGGGCGCGAATCCTGAAGGAAGAAAGCGTGATGTTATTTACACACGCTGTTACGACGGGACAGGCGCTGCAGGACTTCCGGGTTGGACGGTTCCAGGAATACGGATACGGGCTGGGCGTCCGGGTCAAAACGGAAGTCGTTCCGGGCTGGAGCCCCATCGGGGAGTTCGGATGGGACGGCGCGGCCGGCGGATACGCGGTCGTGGATCCCTTCAATCATGTCGGGATTATCTATGTTCAGCACATCCGGAATTTCTTTGAAGGATACAGCGTCATTCATCCAAGGGTCCGGGACCTGGTTTACAAAGGCCTGGAACGGAACTGACGGCAAAACGACGGTTGCAGAAAAACCCGCCTTCAGCACGAGGCGGGTTTTTCATGTTCCCTCAGGGCCGGGAAAATGCTTATGCCAGTGGAATCACCCGGCCTTCGGTGATCCCGGATTCATTGAAGGCATCCACACGCACAAAGTAATTCCGGCCCTTGATCAGCGCGCCGATTCGGAGATCGCCGGGCACAAAGGTCATCCAGCTGTGATAAAGCTTCTCCGGACTGTGGCCGAAAAGGATATTATACCCAACGGTGTTGTCCTGGGGCCTGATGGAAACGTTCATATCCAGATCCCCGGTGCGGACAGCCGAAAAGTCCGGCACAGCAGGCAGCTGGCCTTCGGACAGGCCGAAGACCCGGAAGCCGGAAACACAGGGAATCTGGCCATAGGGTACCATCATTTTCGAAAGACGCAGGAAACGAAGCGGCATTCCCTGCTCCATCAGGACCTGGTCATGGCTCAGGTCAGTCTGCGCCTGCGTTTTATCAGCGATCACGGTCCAGTTTTTCCCATCCGTGCTGCCCTCCAGCATCCACCGGGTGGGATGGGTTTCCGGATCGATATACCTTGCCTGCATTCCCCCGGCTAGCGGCCCGGGACAGGGAATCTCCGGATGATCGTCAGCGAAGTTGATCTGTATCAGACGGACATCCATCACCTTTCCCAGATCCAGGCAAAGCCATTCATCCGGACCGGCTGTGGCGGGCTTCCACCATCTCCGGATATCCTCTTTCACAGCCAGGCCGGGGTCATATCCTTCCCGGAAAGAAGAGGCGGAGACATTTTTATCAACGCTCAGAAGCATCCATTCGGGATTGCGCCAGGGATCCTGCTTTCCGCCGGAAACGGGCATCGGCCAGTCACCGTAGCGCTGATTGCAGAACAGCTCCCCGTCCGGATCAAAACCCGCGGGCCAGAGGCCGACCCGCCGCTCCATATCATGGTTGACGCTGATGCGCATGGTCGCCGTATGCCACCAGTTTCCCTCCCGGTCCCGCATGGTGGAGCCATGGCCCGCGCCCGGAAGGAATCCGCCGGGCTTATAGGAATAGGGATTGTTTTCCGCCAGGGCGAAGGGGCCAAGCGGATGATCGCTGACATAGACGCCATTGGAATAGGTGTTGTATTCGGTCCCGGGACAGGCGTACTGCAGATAATACCTGCCGTTGTGCTTATCCATCCATGCGCCTTCAATAAACGGCATCCGACGGAACAAACCGCGGATAAAGGACCGGAACTCCGGCGGAATGCTGCTTTCGTCCCCGCCCTGCTGCTTCAGGAAATCCTGATATGCCGCTTCGACCTCCTCATCCGAGGCGGGCAGAAAGGCGTTGTTTTCCCCCGGCCGTTCGAATCCGATTTCCCGGGGATGGCCCTCGATCAAAGATAGCTTTTCTCCAGCAGGAAGCATGGTGACCGGATCCAGCTCCACGCCCCAGATGGGTGTTGCATTGGAGCAGCCCCAGTAGAAATAAACCCGTCCGTCGTCATCAATGAACAGGTTGGGATCCCAGAAGGGGAAATTGCCTTCGATTCTTTCATAAGGGCCGTTCAGAATATCCCGGGTGCGCCAGCGGTCACAATTCTGATCCCGTTTCGATGCGGAGAAATACACATAATCTCCCATCACCCGCACGTCCGGCGCATAGTCATACAGGGGAAGCGAATCCGGCAGACGATGATTCTCCCAGGACACCAGATCGTCCGAAACCCAGACGCCCAGCGTCATGGAGGCGAAAATGTAATAGCGGTCCTGAAAGCAGATCATGGACGGATCCGCTGCCTCCCGGCAGATCTGCAGTTTCCCGCCGGGGCGGGAAGCCGCGTTAAACTGGTAGCGATAGTTGATATTGATCGGGTTGCACAGATATTTCATGGAAATACACCCCTTTCATCGTCTGAAGACAGAAACGGCATCCCGGCAGGATTTATGCATAAACAAAGAATTTCACACGCAGAATGCCGGGGCGGTTCAGAGACAGGCTGGCGGTTTCATCCCCGTTCAGGCGGCGCCCGGGCTGCCAGCGTCCTTTGTCAAAGCGGCCTTCCTCCACCAGGAGGTAATCCAGATTCGGTTTTTCCGGCGTAAGGGATTCGAAGGTCAGCCCGCAGGCATTCCCCAGCAGATAACACTCATCTTCACTGACCCGCAGGCAGAGGCAGGCGCCGTCCGCCCGTGGATTCATCGGACTCTGGAAAGAGACGGATACCCGGAAGGAACCGAAGTCCATTGACGGATGGTGCACCAGGAACGGATTGCCGCCGGGATCGGGGAGCCCCGGATCCGTCTCTGCGGAAAGGGCCTGCAGCCGGTCCGTACCGTATGCTTCGGCCAGAAGGGGCATCATCCCCCGCATCAGCTGGCCGACAGCCTGATATTCAGTTCGATCCTGCGGCGTTTTCAGGGCAGGATCATCCACATCCATACCGAACAGGAATCCCTGTATTGCAGAGAAGGGCTGGCCGATATCATCAAACCCGAACGGTGAATAGCACATGGCGTGATAGTGCCCGACGGTGTAAATCAGCCTGGGCGCGCAGTAGCTGTGGGTCGCCGTTTCCGGAATGAAAAGCGGATTGCCCCGGCGGGTGTACTCATCGCAGACCGCTTTGAACGCCGGAACATAGATATCCGGACAGTACACATCGATGGAGGGCGCGCAGAAGTCCCAGACCTCATGAACCTTCGAAACCGGGCCGCCGGTGGGATAGGTGCCGGGGGCATCGCCCTTATCCAGCCAGCAGTTGACGGCCATGGGCAGATCGTATACCGCCCGTCCGGCGGAGGCGACCGCCTCCACATAACGGGCAACATGATAGGCGGAGAAGATTTCCTCCGCGGCGGGCCCAAAGGCCTCCGTCCAGGAGCCGCCGCCCGATCCGCCTTCCACCGCAGAGCGGACATCCTCCGTCATGGTGCCGGTATGGGCTTTCATGTATTCCAGAAAATCGGCGGGAACAGGTGCTGTAAA
Organism: Clostridia bacterium; assembly: GCA_017433675.1. Lineage (GTDB taxonomy): Bacteria > Bacillota > Clostridia > Christensenellales > Aristaeellaceae > Aristaeella. The sequence goes on along the minus strand of JAFRGU010000296.1, from coordinate 4,032 downwards.
GACGGCGTCCGCGGCATCCGAAACCTCCCGGGCTGCCCCCAGCAGACCGGTTTCATTTTCGACCTGGACCGCCAGAACAGTCTGCTCCCGGCTGTCTGTCTTTTTCAGAAATGCCATGAACGCACAGAAAGCCCGCGCATCGGCCTGCATGGTTTCCGCACCCAGGTAGGAAAGCGTCGTATAGTTGATTTTCATCGGAATGGAGGGCGACATCTGACGTCCCGCTTTGTTTTTTCCCTTTTCGATCTGGGCGCGGGGGAAGCGCTTCAGATCCTGCTTCACCCAGGCTGGCGCGTACATGCATTCGGCATTCTTCCAGCTGCCGAACCAGAGGAAGACGATATGCATGTCCCTGAGCCTGGCCTGGCTGATCAGCGCCTGGGGAACCGTGAAATCGAAGTGCCCCTCTTCGGGTTCCGTCATCGCCCAGGAGACCGGCAGCAGCAGCGTATTCATGCCCATGCTCTGGGCCAGTTCCCAGATATGCTCCATATAAGCCGGCGAAGAAGAATCTGAGTTGTGCACTTCACCCGCCAGCATGATAAATGGTTTTCCTTTCACGGTCAGCACTTTGCGATTTCCGATGGTTTTGATTTCCGGCATCTTCGGCCCTCCTCCAGTCAGTTCTGTTCTGAAAAGAAGTTCGCCGCCGGTTCGGCTTTTTCCTTTTCTATGGAAGCGTTCTCAATAGAGGACTGGTTAGTCTTCCCCGTCCCGTCGCAGACTCTGAAAACAGAAAACAGCTGCATTCCGGTGTGGTCATTCGACCATATCTTTTTTCATTGCCGCCCATGCAAAAGCATGTTATATTTGAATTGAAATTTACCAGATGATGCATGGAGTGAATGATTTTCCTGTCGGTCGGAGGTGAGAAATGGTCACCCGCAAGGATCTGGCGGATCGGTTGGGGGTATCTGTTTCCGTCGTATCCAGAGCGCTGAATAACAGCGGTTATGTGGAAGCGGAAAAAAAGGAGCGCATTCTTCAGGCCGCCCGGGAAATGGGATACAGCCGGGAGCCGGCGGCGCTGAAAAAGGCGCAGCGGAGCAGCCATTGTGTGACGCTTTTCACACTGAATACCCGGAATCCTTTCTATGTGGAATTCCATCTGGGCGTACGGGATGAACTGTTCAGACGGGGCTATTCCATGATTCTCTTTCATCTGCCCGGTTCCGGCGATATGGGATGGAACATGTCTGACGGCATTGTTTTTTCCAATGAATCCCTTGCCTACGATTATTTAATGCAGAGCGGAAGGAATGACTTCCGACCTACGGTGGCTGCATCCTTTGCGGGTGTACGGCAGCTTCCAAGGCATATCACGATGGTGGAGTATGACCTCTGGAAAGGCGCGGAAAAGGCGATTCGGTATCTTCGTAAACATGGTCACCGGCGGATTGCCATGGTTTCACCTTTCCCCAGGGATAACCCTGACTCCCGGATCCGCTACTGGTCTGCGGAGATGTTCAGTGTATTCGGGTCCCGGATAGATGACTACTATCTGGAAGTAACCGACCAGGACCGGGCCATTTTTCCGGAAGGCAATCTGATTTCCGGAGGGCAGGGACAGCTCGCCCTGACGGGAGAAGATTACTTTGAAAACGGTGTGCTGGCGGCCCGGCGATTCCGGGAATCCGGATGTGATGCCTCCGCGGTCATCTGTTTTAACGAGGAAATGGGGATCGGTTTTTGCAAGGCCATGAAAAAGCTGGGGGTTCGGATTCCGGAGGATCTGTCCGTCATCGGGTATGACGGAACCTATCTGCGCCGCTACATGGATCAGGCGCTGACCGTGCTGAGTCTTCAGCCCTATCTGGTCGGCCAGATGTGCGCGGATTCGGTGATCCGGCTGATTCAGGGGGAAAAAGTCCGGAATCGGAAACTGTCCCTGGCGGAGATTCTGGAAGGAGAGACCGTCACGGACCTGTCATCGTCTTAATTTCTCCAGAGGAGAATTAGGAAATATATTATTTTCAGGAGGAAACAACCATGAAAAGGATCCTGGCCCTGGCAATGACGCTGGTGATGTGCTTTTCTCTCGTGAGCCTGGCGCACGCAGAGCCCAACACCAATATCTCCGGCTACATCGAAGTCGGTGGATGGCCTTCCGGAGACGATGGATTCAAGGCCGCTCTGCCTGGCTTCAATGAGATGTACCCCAACATTGAAGTGGAACTGGTTTTCACGGATACGACTTCTCACCATCAGTCCCTGCAGACTTCCCTGGCTGCCGGTTCCGGCGCTCCGGACGTGGCCATGGTTGAAGGTGCTTACATTGCTCAGTACAAGAACAGCCTGGCCCTGGCCGATCTGAATCAGTTCGGCGCCCAGGACTACAAGGATGATTTCGGCCCCTTCAAGTGGAACCAGGCCATCAGCGATGATGGCACCAGGATGGTCGCTATCCCGTGGGATCTTGGCCCGACGCTGCTGTACTACCGCTCAGACGTGTTTGAAGAAGTCGGTCTGCCCACGGATCCGGCGGAAGTAACCCAGATGATGAGCACCTGGGACGGCTTTAAGGATATCTGCGAAAAGGTCTCCATCCCCGGAAAGCGCTGGGCGCTCCCCTCCGCGGCGTATCCCTATCAGTGGATGTTCATCAACCGCGACTACTTTGACGAAAAGCTCAATCTGGTCCTGGAACGTGAAGGCGACATCGACTGCCTGAACGCGTGCATCGATATCCGGAAGAACGGATGGGACATGAATGTGGATATGTGGTCCGGCGAAGCCTATGCTGCATATCAGGCCGGTACCTGCGTGATGGTTGCCGCCGGTTCCTGGTTCTCCGGCTTCCTGAAGACCGACATTGATCCGGATGGCGCTGGCCACTGGCGCGCTGTTGCCCTGCCGGGCGGCATGCCCGCAACCAACTGGGGCGGCTCCTTCCTGGTGATTCCGGAACAGAGCCAGAACAAGGAAGCGGCCTGGGCTTTCCTGACCTACATGCTCTGCACCGCCGAAGGTCAGAATGCCATGTTCAAGGCTGTCGACTACTTCCCCGCCTATGAGCCCGCCTGGACCGCTGCTCCCGAACTGTACGAGGAAGGCGATCCCTACTTTGGTGGAGAAGCCCCCAACAAACTGGCAGCGGAGATTGCCGGCCAGGTGCCTGCGGTATACAACACGATTATGGACACCACTGCCGAAGGATACACGATCAGCTCCTTCAATGCCGGTTATGAAGCCGGAGAAACCCCGGAGCAGATTCGTGAGCGTCTTGGCAAGGATATCGAAATCGCCTGTGCTGAGCTGAAGCTGCAGCAGATCCAGGCCCTGAAGGATGCCGGTGTCTGGACCGGTGACTGATTGACCCTTGTTTCTCAACACAGAGGCCGGCTGCGCGTCGGCCTCTGTCCGTTTCCTGCCGTTTAATGAGGAAAGAACCCGCAGAAAGGTGTGAGACCTTTGACGAAACCAAAGAAAAAGGGCTTGCTCTCAACCCTTTATCAGAACAGGGTTGCCTATGTGTATATTGCCCCGTTCTATATTCTCTTTCTTGTCTTCAATCTGGTCCCCATGGCGGCAGGCTTTCTGCTGAGCTTCTTCCGCTGGGATGGATTGAGCGATATGCATTTTATCGGCCTCCAGAACTATGGGAACCTTTTTAATGATCCGCTCTTCTGGAAGGCGCTGTGGAACACGCTGTTTATCGGGATCATCGCCCATATCCCGATCCTGCTGGGCGGACTGATTCTTGCCTATATTCTGAATTCCAAGCTGGTGAAATTCAATAATCTGTTCAAAACCATTTACTTTATGCCGATGGTCACCAGCGCAGTTGCCATTACCATCATTTTTTCCAATCTGTTCGGCTATAACTACGGACTGCTGAACTGGTTCATGAGTCTCTTCGGCGAGCAGCCGGTCAACTGGCTGGGCGGCGATGGTTCGCTGATTAAGGTGGCAGTCATCGTCATGTTCGCCTGGAAGTGGATTGGCTGGAATATGGTGATCTATCTCGCCGGTATGCAGGGAATCAGCAATGATATCTATGAAGCGGCGGAAATCGACGGCGCAACCCATGTG
>JAFRGU010000295.1 GCA_017433675.1 Clostridia bacterium | reverse complement strand
CCGGAGGAAATGGCCCGGAGCGCTGTCCGCGAGCTGCTGCTGGCCAGGGAATCCACGTCCCGCTCCTTTGCCATGATCCGGGAAGCGACCCTGGTCATCCGGGAAAGCTGCGGGGCCCATCTGGGCTTTCGGAAACTGTAAGGCGCTTTCCTTCTTTTCTCCGGAGAAAGCAGGAGGTTTTCGGCCGTTATTCAGTTTTTCCCGGACAGGCGGTTATTCGTCAAAGATATCTCCTTCCAGCGCGCTGCGGGCCGCCAGAATATATTTGGCTGTATCCAGCGGATCCACGCCCCGGCGGGGATTCATTTTTACAGGCGGTCGTTTTCCTGCTGCGTGTCCAGAAAGGACATCTGCGCATACTTTTCCGGCAGCGCGTTCAGGTATGCAAAGCATTCCTCCGGTTCGTACAGGATTCCATGTTCCCGGCAGAAGGCCCGGAAAAAATGCATCAGTGCGGTGCTGTCCGGGCTGGGGATTTCATAGGCATTGCCGTACGTCCGGATAGTTTTCTCCTTCAGGCCCGGGAAATGCCGGTCGAGCGCCGCGTAATAGTATTCCCGGTCCCCTTCCCGCAGCGTCAGCCCCATGTCAAAGCAGATGATGCCCTTCACGCCGGTCCCTGCGCAGGCTTCCAGGATCGCTCCGATGTTTTCCTGCGTATCGTTGATGAACGGCAGAATCGGCGTCAGCCAGACCACCGTGGGGATCTTCCTCCGGCGCATCTCCTCCAGCACTTCCACGCGTCTTTGAGTATTGCATACATTGGGCTCGATGATCCCGCACAGGCGCTCATCCCACGTGGTCAGCGTCATCTGCACGACGCATTTCGCCCGTCGGTTGATTTCCTCCAGCAGGTCGATATCCCGCAGGATCCGGTCCGATTTGGTCTGAATCGCCGCGCCGAATCCGTATTGGCAGATGATCTCGAGGCATTTCCGGGTCAGTCCGAGTTTTTCCTCGCAGTGCATGTACGGGTCGGACATGGAGCCGGTCCCGATCATGCTTTTCTGCCGCTTCGTCTTCAGGGCCTGCTCCAGCAGCTCCGGCGCGTTCTGCTTCACTTCGATGTCTTCGAAGGCATGGGTAAACTGGTAGCATCTGCTTCTGCTGTCGCAGTAGATGCATCCGTGCGAACAGCCCCGGTAGATATTCATCCCGAAATGGCCCTTCCCGCCCGTCAGGATTCCTTTTGCGTTCACGAAATGCATCCGCTTTTCTCCTGCCTTTTCGTCCGGTTCTGACCGGAATCTTCTTTGCCGGGCCGGATCACAGCTTCATCTCCATGTATCGCCGGAAGGTCTGGAATCCCGCGGCCTCGTAGAAGGCCAGCGCGCCCTGATTGAATTCCCACATGTTCAGCTCCAGCCGCCGGAATCCCGCCTCCTTCGCGTAATCCCGGATAAAGGCCACCATGGCGCTGGCTACGCCGTGCCTGCGATACGCCGCATCCACGCCGAATTCGTCAATGTCCAGATAATCCCGCTCAAACATAAACGGATTTTCCGGCCGGACGATATGGTTCAGCACCGCGAATCCGCAGATTTTCCCGTCCGCCTCTGCGGCAACAATCCGCTTCGCCGGAT
>JAFRGU010000294.1 GCA_017433675.1 Clostridia bacterium | reverse complement strand
GTAATATGGATCCGGTCCCGGTTGGTGACGCCGGCGATTTCATAGCACCGGGCAAACATCGTCGCCCAGTCGTCCACGTCCTTCGCGGTATAGGGAATAATGACAGGCTTTCCGGTAGTGCCGGAGGAGGAGTGAATCCGGACGACCTGTTCTTCCGGTACGGCCTGAATGCCCAGCGGGTAGGCGTTCCGCAGGTCGGCTTTGTCCGTAAAGGGAATCTTCAGGAAGTCTTCTTCCGAATGCACGCCGGTGATCCCGGCTTTTTTGTACACTTCACTGTAGTAGTTTCCGCTTTCAAGAATCCGCTGAACCTGTCTGTTGACCATCTCCAGCTGCTTTGCGTTGATCTTCATACGTTTGCCTCTCCTTTCGTTTCTCCGGATGGGGAGCACATTTCTCCTCCGGGGTCAGACAATTATATTGATTGGCTCTCCTGCCCGATCCGGTATCCGGTTTCAAAAGCCTTCCGGTTCGCCTCGAGGAAGCGCTCCGGAATCCGCTTTTCCATCTCCCGGGCGATGGTCTCCGCGCCGATGCCCAGGCGTCCGGATCCGGCGGCAATCCCCAGCATGATGATATTGAAAAACTTGGTCGATCCGAAGGGTGCGGAAACCTCTTCCGCGTTCACAGGCAGGCAGCAGCATTTTTCCTTCAGGTAGGCCGTCATGGTCTCCCCTTCGTATCCGCTGGGTTTCAGGCTTTCGTTCACCGGCTTCATCGCGGTGGTATTCACGATCACCATGCCTTCCGGATGCAGATATTTCAGATTCCGGACAGCTTCCGCCGGCTCAAAGCTCAGGATCAGGTCCGCATGGCCGTATGGAATCAGCGGTGAAAAGGCATCCTGGCCAATGCGGACATGGCTTGTCACCGAGCCGCCGCGCTGGGCCATGCCGATGGTCTCCGCAGAGTGAACGGGGTTTCCCTCCGCCATGGCCGCGGATGCGATGATCTTGCTGGCCAGTACCGTTCCCTGTCCGCCGACGCCGCAGATCATGATATCCTTATTCACTTTTTTCACCTCCGATCGCACCTGCCGGGCAGATCTGTGCACACAGCCCGCATCCCGCGCAGAGATTCCGGTCGATCCGGGCCTTTCCCTGCTCATAAAGCAGCGCAGGGCATCCGATTTCCCGGATGCACTTCCGGCATCCGATGCATTTTTTGGCGTCGACCGCATGCTTGCCGGTCGGCTTGCTCAGGGCCACGCAGGGGGACCGGAAGATGATTGCCTTTACCCCCTTCTCCTGTGCAGCGCGGCGTACGGCTTCAGTCGCCTTGTCCAGTTCCAGCGGGTTGATGGTTTCCACGGTTTTCACGCCCATCCCCCGAAGCACAGCGCCGATGTCCACCTTGTCCACAATATGCCCCGCCATATTCCGCCCGGTACCGGGATGGGGCTGATGCCCGGTCATGGCCGTAGTCGCGTTGTCCAGGATGCACAGCACCATGTCCGCTTCGTTATACAGGGCGTTCACCACCCCGGTCATCCCGCTGGCGAAGAAGGTGGAATCCCCCACGAAAGCAAAAGCCTTTATATCCGGATCCGTATGGGCAAATCCCTGCGCCATGGTAATCCCGGCCCCCATGCACAGGCAGGTATCCACCATATCCAGCGGCTGGGCATTTCCCAGGGTGTAGCATCCGATATCGCCGCAGAAAACAGCCTTCTGCCCCTGCATCGCCCGCTTCACCGCGTAGAAGGACGCCCGGTGAGGGCATCCGGCGCAGAGTACAGGCGGCCGAACGGGCAGGGCGGGCGCGTCGTCAGTGCTGATGGGGCTGCTTCCGGTCTGCAGGCCTGTAAAGGCATTCACAGCGGCGGAGATCAGCTCTGTGCTGTATTCCCCGTTATGCGGCATGGTTCCGTCCAGCTTCCCGTGGATTTTCAGGCTCAGTCCGTGCCTGCCCGCAGTTTTCCAGATCTGCTCCTCGATGTATGGGCTCAGCTCTTCCGTCACCAGCACTTCCTGGACGCCCTCCAGCGCCTTGACCATGAACTCCTCCGGGAAGGGAAAGGCGGTGGCAATCCGGATCAGCCGAACCGGCGGTTTCGCGCCGAGGCACTCCTTCGCGTAGGCATAGCTGATGCCGGAGGCCACGATGGCTTTTCCGCCTGTCTCGGCATTCCCGGGGCCCTCGACGGTATTGTACCGGTATCCGGACAGTACGCCGGCCAGTTCCGTGTTGCGCGATTCGATCCGGCCATGGTTCAGGTAGCTCGCCCGTGGAAAAATCACCCATTTCCGGGGATCCCGGATAAATCCTTCGGCGGCTTTGGGGTGGAAGGATTCCGGTGTTTCGATGGCGGCATATCCGTGGTTGACCCGGGTCGTGGGCCGCAGAATAACGGGTGTTCCGTACCGTTCGCTCATCTCAAAGGCGTCCTGCACCATCTGGTAAGCTTCCTCCGGGGAGGAGGGATCGAATACCGGTACCCGGGCAAAGTCCGCAAATCGCCGGCTGTCCTGCTCCGTCTGGGAGGAAATGGGGCCCGGATCATCCGCGCTGACGACCACCAGTCCGCCTTTGACGCCCACATAGGCCAGACACATCATCGGATCCGCCGCCACGTTCAGGCCCATCTGCTTCATTGTCACGATGGCCCGCACGCCGCTGTAAGCGGCGGCGGCGGCGACTTCCATCGCCGCCTTCTCGTTCACGGACCATTCCACATGGACTCCCTCGCCCGCGTTTCTGGCGATGTTCTCGATGATCTCACTGGAGGGGGTGCCCGGATAGCCGGCAGCCAGCCCGACGCCCGCAGCCAGCGCGCCCAGGGCAATCGCTCCGTTCCCCATCACATATTGCTTCATATTACCCGTTCCCTCTTTACAATATTTTTTCACTGTTTCCTACACAGGTTCTCTGGAATGATTTCGTTTTCTGTTCGCCATCAGCCGGATCATGCCCGCCGCTGCCAGGACCCCGGTCAGCACGCCGGCGCTGTCGATCCCGACGTCCCGGACCTGTCCGCTGCGCCCGTCCACCAGCAGCTGATGGAGTTCATCCAGGGCCGCATAAAATGTTCCGCCGGCCCAGGCAAATCCAAAGTTCCCTCTTCGTTTTCCCATCCAGCTCTCCAGGCACATCCGCAGGCTGATTCCCAGCAGCATGAATTCCATGAAGTGCGCGCATTTACGAACCACATACTGAACCTGGTCAAAAAATGTCTTCCGCGCTCTCGCCGGCATTTTCCGCCATTGGGGCCGGACAATATCTGCTGCCTTCTCGGCAATTCTCCCGCTGGTGGAGTCGGACTGGATCGCCGGCTCCGTGGAAAAGAAAAAAATCAGAACCATCATCCCGATGGTCATGGCTGTTGTCAGAATCCGAACCCAGGTCTTCTGCATTCCCAGTCCTCTTTTTTGAGATCAATCGGAGACCCATGTCCCCTGTTCCGCCCGGATTCCTTTTTTGCTTCGTCCGGAAACAGAAAACGCAGGCGAAAAACCTCCTGCATTATACCCCCTGTCTCCGGACAGATCAAGCGCCTGAACGGTGCTTCATACTGAAAAACATCTGAAAAGCAAACCGGAATTCCGGACCTCGCCCCGCGTCCCCGGGATTCCCCCGCAGGATTTTCCCATCCCGGACGGTTGATTTCGAAAAAAAAGAAAGCAGCGGTTCAGTCCGCCGCCTTCTCCGGAAAATCAGCCGTTAAACAGTTCCTTCACCCGGTCCATGAAGCCCTTCCGGCCCTCATATTCCCGGTCTCCGGTGGTGCCGTCAAATTCCCGCAGCAGCTCCTTCTGTTTATTGTTCAGCCGTTTGGGAATTTCAACCTTCACCTTCATGATCAGGTCTCCCTTGCCGCTGCTCCGCAGCTGCTGGATCCCGGCGCCCTTGATTCGGAATTCCGTCCCGGGCTGGGTTCCTTCGGGAATCTTGTATTTGATGGGTCCGCTGAGGGTAGGCACTTCCACCTCACCGCCCAGGGTCGCGGTCACGAAGCTGATCGGGAACTCCAGCAGCAGGTTATACCCGCTCCGCTGGAAAACCTTGTGCGGCCGGACATTAACCGTGATGTACAGGTCGCCGTTCGGGCCGCCCCGCAGCCCGGGTTCACCCTGATTGTTCATGATAATGGTCTGCCCGTTGTCGATGCCGGCCGGTACCTTGACGTTCACGGTCCGCTTCTTCCGCATCCGGCCGCTCCCGCCGCATCCCGTGCATTTATCGGTAATGACCTTGCCGGTGCCGCCGCAGGTGGGGCATGTCCGGACGGTGGTCATCCACCCGGAGCTGGAGCGGATCTGACCGGTACCCTGGCAGGCTGCGCAGGTGGTTGGCTTGGTCCCTGGCTTTGCGCCGTTGCCCTTGCAGGTATCGCAAAGCTCGTTCCGGTAGATCTCAAAGCTCTTTTCACAGCCCTTGGCTGCTTCTTCGAAGGTGATCCGCAGCTCATACCGCAGGTCGTTTCCCTGTACGGGGCCCTGCGCCCGGGTCCGGCTGCCCATGCCGCCCATGCCGCCGTTGAACAGCTGGTCGAAGATATCCCCCATCCCGCCGAAGTCGAATCCGGCTCCGCCGAAGGGGTTCCCGCCGCCGCCCCCCATGCCGGCCATGGGATCCTCGAAGCCGAACTGATCGTACCGGGCCCGCTTCTGGGGATCGCTCAGCACCTCATTGGCCTCGTTCAGCTCCGCAAAGCGCTTTACCGCCTCTTCATCGTTGGGATGCAGGTCCGGATGGCACTCTTTGGCCTTTTTCCGGTAAGCCCGCTTGATTTCGTCGTCGGAGGCGTTTTTGCTGACCCCGAGCACCTCGTAATAATCGCGCTTGTCTGCCAAGCCGCATCACCTCAATTCGCCTTCATACCGGAATCAAGCCCGTCCCCCGAAAGGCGGGGAGGCGGGCTGATTCCACATGTCTCTCTTTCGCGTCCGGATATCCCGGTTCGCTTTCTCCTGCTTATTCTACGCTTCCGTCGGCGTTTACGCTGCCGTCGTCATTCATCGTTCCGGCGTCCGGCTGTGCGCCGCCCATTGGGCCCTGCTCGCCGCCGGCCTGCTGCTGATAGATCTTCCCGAAGATCTGGTAAACCTTCTGGGTGAATCCTTCCATGGCGTTCTTGATTTCCGCCGCGTTGTTGCCTTCCCGGACCTTCTTGAAGGCGTCGATTTCGCTCTGAACGGTGTTCTTGTCCTCATCGGAAAGCTTGTCGCCGTTCTCCCGCAGGGTCTTCTCGGTCTCGTAAATCATGCTGTCGGCATGGTTGAGGGTTTCAACCTCTTCCTTCCGCTTCTTGTCTTCTTCCGCGTACTGCTCAGCTTCCTTCACGCGCTGGTTGATCTCCTCCTCCGTCAGGTTCGTGCTGGCGGTGATGGTGATCTGCTGCTCGTGTCCGGTCGCCTTGTCCTTGGCGGAAACATTGACGATGCCGTTGTTGTCGATGCTGAAGGTGACTTCAATCTGCGGTACGCCGCGGGGTGCGGGCGCAATGCCGGTCAGCTGGAAGCGACCCAGGCTCTTGTTGTCATAGGCCATCTGACGTTCGCCCTGCAGCACGTTGATTTCCACGGTCGTCTGCCCGTCCGCAGCGGTGGAGAACACCTGGCTCTTGCTGGTGGGGATGGTCGTGTTCCTGTCAATCAGCCGGGTGAAGATATGTCCTTCGGTTTCCAGGCCAAGGCTCAGGGGGGTCACATCCAGCAGCAGCACGTCCTTGACGTCGCCGGCCAGCACGCCGCCCTGGATGGCCGCGCCGATCGCGACGCACTCATCGGGGTTGATGCCTTTGAAGGGTTCCTTGCCGGTCACTTTCTTCACGGCTTCCTGCACGGCGGGAATCCGGGTGCTTCCGCCGACAAGAATGACCTTGTTCACCTGATCCACTGTCAGGCCTGCGTCCTTCAGTGCCTTCCGCATGGGTTCAATCGTGGCGTCCACCAGGTCGCTGGTCAGCTCGTCGAACTTCGCCCGCGTCAGAGTCACATCCAGATGCTTCGGTCCGGTAGCGTCCGCGGTGATGAAAGGCAGGTTGATGTTCGCGGTCGTGGTGCCGCTCAGCTCGATCTTGGCCTTCTCCGCCGCTTCCTTCAGCCGCTGGGAAGCGATCTTGTCCTGTTTCAGGTCGATGCCGTTTTCCTTCCTGAACTGTTCCGCAACGTAGTCGATGATCCGCTGGTCGAAATCGTCACCGCCCAGCCGGGTGTTGCCGTTGGTGCTCAGTACTTCGAACACGCCGTCGCCGATATCCAGAATGCTGACATCGAAGGTGCCGCCGCCCAGGTCATATACCAGAATCTTCTGGTTCTCTTCCTTGTCCAGTCCGTAGGCAAGGCTGGCCGCGGTGGGCTCATTGATGATCCGTTTTACGTCGAGTCCGGCAATCCGGCCGGCGTCCTTGGTCGCCTGCCGCTGGCTGTCGTTGAAGTAGGCCGGTACGGTGATGACCGCTTCTGTTACCTTCTCGCCCAGATAGCTCTCGGCGGTTTCCTTCATCTTGGTCAGACTCATGGCGCTGATGTCCTGGGGTGTATAGGCCTTTCCGTCGAGGCTGACCTTGTAGCTGGTGCCCATTTCCCGCTTGATGGAAATCACGGTCCGGTCAGGGTTGGTTACAGCCTGGCGTTTTGCCACCTGGCCGACCAGGCGCTCTCCGTCCTTGGTAAAGGCCACCACCGAAGGGGTGGTCCGGCTGCCTTCGGCATTTGCGATAACGACAGGCTGTCCGCCTTCCATCACGGATACGCAGCTGTTGGTAGTTCCGAGGTCAATTCCGATAATCTTGCTCATGAGTTTTTCCTCCGTTTTCTATCGATGCATCCATGCATTTTGATGCTTTCGATGTTTTTGTGATTTATCCGGCCTTCCGGCCTTTCCTCAGATTCTCCCTGGGGAGGATCATTATTGGCGTCTTTATTCGGGTACAACCTTCACCATCGCGTGGCGAAGAACCTTGTCCCCCATCATGTAACCCTTCTGCAGCACCTGGCAGACCGTCCCGGGCTCTCCTTCCTCGGAAGTTCCCTGCAGGATCGCATTTTCCAGGTTCGGGTCAAACTTTTCACCCAGTCGGTTGATCGGGCTTACGTTCAGCTTCTGGTAAACGTCATTCATCTGCTTCAGCACCAGGTCAACCCCGTTCTTCAGCGCCTCATCCGGGCTGTTTGCTGCGGCGTCCGCTGCCCGCTCCAGGTTGTCCAGCACCGGCAGCATTGCCGTCGCGACATCCCGTTTCCCTTCTGCAAAGCTGTCCGCCCGCACGCTTTCATTCCGTCTCCGGAAATTCTCGAAATCCGCCTGAACCCGCTGTGCCATCGCCAGGTATTCTGCGGCTTTGGCTTTCGCAGCTTCCAGAAGCGGGTTTGGGGCTTCCTTGGCTTCCTCATTGGTTTCCGTGGCTTCCGCCGTTTCCCCGGTTTCCTTCGCGCAGTCCTCCTCAACCGGATTTTCGTTTTCCGGGTTTGGTTCGGTTTCCGTGCGCTTTTCCTCAGGATTCATTCTGATCTTCCTCTTCTTTCGGCTCATTCTTTGTCACTCCCTCCGCTGAACAGATCCGTCAGCTGGTGTCCCATCATGTTCAGGATGGAAATCACGCGGGAATACTGCATTCGCGTTGGACCGATGACCCCGATGGTGCCCTGCTGTCCGCCGCCCGTGGAATACGTCGCGGTGACGATGGAGCAGTCCACCATTTCGGGCACGCCTGTTTCCGGTCCGATCCGGACGGTGAAGGCCATCTCACCGTTGCCGTCGATGATGCTGGCCAGCTTGTCCCGGGTTTCCATCAGGCTCAGGAAGCTCCGGGCCTTTTCCACGTCGCTGTATTCCGGATAGCTCAGCATGTTGCTGGTTCCGCCGATGGCGACGTGCAGCTTCCGGGGAGCGGACCGCCGGTCATTCAGGAATCCGTAGATGCTCTGCAGCAGCTCCTCGTTTTCCTGCATCCGTCCGATCATATCAGGCAGGATCTCGCATGCCTCCGCAAGGGTGTGCCCCCGCACAGCTTCCGTAATTGCCCGGGAAATGGCGTACAGCGTGTCGCTGTCCACTTCGCTGTTCAGGTGGATTGTGCTGTCCCGGACGATGCCGGTGTCGGTCACGATCACCACCAGCGCGGCATCCCGCGCCACCGGTACCAGCTGCACCGTCTGCAGCCTAGGCTGTTTTCCCTTCGGGGAAAGCACCACCGCTGTGTACTTGGTCAGGGCGGAGATCACGCTGGCCGCGTGATCGATGACGTCCTCCATCTGATGCACCCGTCCGCTGAAGTGCCGGCTGACGGTTTCCAGGCTGTCGTCCCGGATCCGTCCGGCCTTCATCAGGCTGTCTACATACAGCCGGTAGGCTTTCGCGCTGGGAATCCTTCCGGCCGACACATGCGGCTGATCGAGATATCCCAGTTCCTCCAGGTCGCTCATCTCGTTCCGGATGGTGGCGGAGGAAAGGCCCATGTCTGCTTTCTTGCTGATGGTCCGGCTGCCGACCGGTACACCTGTCAGGATGTAGTCATCAATGATGGCCTGCAGAATCTTCAGCTTCCGCTCGTCCATCTCCATGCGTCCGCCTCCTTCCGGTCTCTGTGGAAAGGGCGCCCTTTCTGTGAACCACCGGCCGCTCGTTTCTTGGTCTTTCAGGCCGTCCTTTCCGCTTGTTAGCACTCAACGATGTCGAGTGCTAACCTGCATGTATACAATATCACCTGTCCTTGTCTTTGTCAACACTTTTTCGAAATATTTTTTTGACCTTTTTTGACTTTTATCCTCATTCTTGACAACTCCCCTCCTGACGTTTATATTCCATTATATATCCCCATCCCAGAGGGCTGGGATTATAGTTCGATTCCTCACAGAAGATGGGGCGAAGCCGCATCTTCCTTCAACATCCCCCTCCCCCTTGAAGGGGAAGGGGGCAGGGGGTTAGGGGTGATAATGCTTTGTCAGGAATGACTTTGGCTCTGTTGGAGGCCGAAAAAGCCCTTGCCGAAGGGGAAATCCCCGTCGGTGCAGTGCTCATGCGCGATGACGAAGTCCTCTGGGCTGACCATAACCGCCGGGAACAGCTGAATGACCCGACAGCTCATGCCGAGATCCTTTGTCTCCGCAACGGCGCAGAGCGGAAAGGCAACTGGCGCCTGGAAGAATGCACGCTGTATGTTACCCTGGAGCCATGCCCCATGTGCACGGGAGCCATGGTCATGAGCCGTCTTGGCAGAATCGTCTATGGTGCTTCGGATCCGGATAAACGCTGTTGCGGCAGCGTCTATGATCTCCCGGCTGATCCTGCCTTTGCCGCTGATACGCGCTGGACAGGCGGAGAACAGGAAGAAGCATGCCGCTCC
>JAFRGU010000007.1 GCA_017433675.1 Clostridia bacterium | reverse complement strand
CGTAAGTCTCATCCGGCATCCCTGCCCAATCTCCGTATCGTCCGCGAACAAATGAAGATCACGCCTCATATCGATCCCCCCAAAGCAATTGAAACTCATTCAGGTTATCCCGTTCCGGATCTGCGTGAAACGGAGGGACGGTCCTGTTCGTTTCAGCGTCAGCTGAAGGGAACAGGACCGTCCCTTCCCGTTTCACCCCAGGCTTCAGGCAAAACATCGACCCGATCCCATTTCCCTGAAAAAGAAACCGAAAAGGGAAAAGCAGATCATTAATCTCCCCGTAAGAACATCGAATAGGCACAAAAGGCACATACACCTGTCCAGTAATGGCATCCGCGATCGACACCACCCAGCATCCCGTCCCCGGCAGAAACCGCAGCTCCACCTTCGCCGAAAAGGCATGCCCATCCGGTGCAGCCGGCAGGTAGAAAACCTGGTAAGGCTCATCCGTAGTCTGAAAGATCACATACTCCAACCCGTCACTCCTTAATCACCGCCGCCAGCAGCACCCAGCTCACCATCCCGCTCGTCGCGTCATAAACCCGGTCCGGGATTTTCTGCGGCGTCACGTTCTCGCAGTAGATCGTGAACCTCCCCATGCTGTCCACAATGTTCAGCGCCGTCAGCGCGAACAGATACGAATCCGCGTTCTTCAGATACTTCGCCCATCTCCGCAGATACTCATCCGAGCTGGAATTCTGTGGTACCTCAATCGTGATCGTTCCATGGTTATTCTTCAGCCGGTTCACCACCACGTACCCGTCCGCCGTCGCCGTATGCGAGCTCAGATCCCCGCTCATGGAGATCGAAATCTTCCCCAGTCCCTGGCTGCTCAGCACACACTGCCCCACGTCCTGGTGATACATCACTACCTTCACGTCCGCAAAGGAATAGACAGTAGTCTTGGCCAATCAAATTCACCTCACATCGTAACATCGATATTAATAATCAGGCTCTCCACGCTTCCGGCGAAGCACAGCGCCGCGTGAATCGGCATCGCCTTATGCGCCGCCCGGTCCACATCGCTCTGCGTATCATACGGCTCCGCCCACAGCATATATCCGTTCTCGATCACATCCCCCCGCGCGATCCGCCCGACCGGTTCCCCTCTCCAGGGTCCCGTCGCCAGCACGTCCCGTCCCGCGTATTCCGCCAGGATCGCTGAAAACCGGTTAATAAACACCGCGGAAGTTTCATCCGTCTGCGCCAACCGCCCGGTATTCCCCGTCAGCAACGCCAGCGCCGCCTCCTGCAGCTCCGCCGCGATCCGGTCCATGAACAACACTTCGTCGTACCGTAGCCCGCTGGCCACCGTCCCGTTCTCAATCAGTCTCCGGTTCAGTCCCCGCGTAATATAAACGTTCGCGTTCAGCGCCTTGATCGAAGCGATCTCCGATTCCGTCAGCACAACCGGCTGCATCCCGCCAATCCGTTTGTAGCACAGCGCGAAGGGTGCGTCCCCGTTCGCCCGTGCCAACCCCATCGCCGTTCCCATCAGCGCCGCCCCGGCGTAAGCATCCGCCCCATAGATCGTGCATACCCGCCCGGTTTCCATGTCGTGCATCCGCTTCAGGATCCCGTTCGACCCCGTCGCCTCGGCCACCGTTCCTGTCCCCGCGCAGAACAACACCGCATGGATCTTCAGCTCCGCCACATGTGCCGCCAGTGTCAGCATCTTCGCGGCATTCGTCTCTGTCGTAAAAATCCCATAGAAATCATTCGCCCGGTCCAGCACCGCGTCCAGCCCATCCGCCGGATTCCGGTTGCTCGGATACAGCGAAACATATACCCGGTCCGGCGCGGGATTCGCCTCAAAATAGCTCTTCGCCGCCAGATACGCCGGCGAGCTCGCCGTGAAATCCCCGCTGGTATCCGCCAGCATATCCGCCGCGGAAACAAAAGTCCTTAACCTTTGCTCCTCCGTTACGCTCGTCCCGCTCCCCGGAGCCAGAATCAGCCCCGTGGAGAATCCCGTCCCGGTATCCGCAGCTCTCGCCGCGTTGACCTGAACATCCACAATACTCGTCAAAGAAAGCATCTCATCAACTCCTTTCAGTGTGCGTGAAGCGGCAGGGACGGCTCTGTTCGTTGCAGCGATAGCTGAAGCGAACAGGACCGTCCCTGTCCGTTTCACCCCGGCGATCAGCCAAAAACCTGTCCGTTTCACCCAAACACAATCCCAGGCGCCTCGGCAATCGGTCCAATCTCCGATATAGTCCCGCTGACCACCGACCCATACTCCTCATTCACCCGTACCCGTACCGGCACCACCAGATCCGCCCGCTTCCTCCACACCTTCCCATTTTCCTCATAAATAACCGAAGGCCCGTACCCGTTCGGCACCGGAAAAATCCCTGCCTCCCGCAATATCTGCCGCGGCATCCCGTTTCCGTCCAGAAACAGGAACTCCTGACACCGGTGAGCCCATCGTTCGCACGTCGGGCCGTAAAAGACCAGCACTAGGCGTCCGGGAACGAATTCAAAAACACAGGGAACATTTTCGTTGACCGTTGTTTCGGTGTACATTTTCCCCTGCGCTTCGGTCACCAGCTGATAGTAGCACACATTCGCTTCTGGCCCCGGATTCCCCGGCGGCGAATCCTGATAGGCCCGCGCCAGATGCCGGCTCCCCTCGGTCGCGGTCAGCCCTAAAGCCGCCCGCAGCGCCTGATAAACCGCCTGTTGAATCTCCCGCTCGTCTGGAAACATCAGTTCTCCTTCTCCACCGCAATCGCCTTGGAAAAACCGAACCGCTGCCAATTCTTCACAGCCACCACCCGGTAGTCTTTCCCGTCATAATGGATCCGGTCAGGAGCTGTGTATCTCACATCCCCGTCTCGGCTCCCCAGTGAAAAAGCCACCGGCGAATAAAAAGAGTACAGACATTCTTTCCTGTACTCATGCGGTACCAGTTCCAGCTCCGCTTCCCGGGTCGGATGAACAACACCGCTGGTCACGATCTCCTCGACCCCGTCGTCCTCGGCTTCCCCGTCCACGAGTTCTTTATGCTCCCTGTAAATGACGAAAGGGGCCGCCCCTATTTCCTCATCCAGGATAATGTCCGTCAGTTGTTTCATGTTGCGTCTTTTTTATTCCTTTGGTTTGTTTCATAGTTTTGATTGTTATGTTCTGGAAGGATCAGAAAATCGCCCTGGAACATCCATGGTCAGGATCTCCAGGCACTTTCAATGGCATTGTTGGCGCCCGTCCGGTGTTGCCCGCAAAGAGTGCGAAAGACAGGCTTTGACGGAAAAAGTTAGGCAGGGAAATAAAAGTTCTCAGGCGCATGGCCTTAGCCGAAAAACTTCAGGTTTAACTTACTAAGCCTGCGTTGACTGCAGGCCCGTGAGAGGTCGAAAAACTACTTGACAGATAAGTGTTTTCAGACTATACTTAAGCCAAGATCAGGAAACTGATTGGGGCTGGTCGAGAGATCTGGGTCCACCGAGGAGCGGGGAATTTCCCCGCTATTCTTATTTCAGATACTTTATTGGGGTGCGAGACTTTTATGAATAAGATTCTGAGCGTCTTTATCGATGAATCCGGCACGTTTGGCAATTGCGAATACCATGATGATAAATATGTTGTCGGATTAGTCTTTCATGACCAGGATATTGATATCTCATCCAACATTAATAGTTTCAAAGAGCACTGTATGTAAGAATAAGCTATTTTGGTGTCATCCTTGGTAAATTAAATCAGAAGTCTCATGTGCAACACGCGGCCAAACAATCACGCTTGGTCGCGTTTTTTGATCGTGAACGAAAAGGCCCCATACAGCTCCCCGGTCCGATACATTGGCTTGTCAAATCCCTTCCCTTCCACTCGGACGGGTCGCTTCGAAACTAAATTCCGGATCCATCCGCCATGGATCGTCAGTGGAGAGTTCCCGGGCTCGATTCCGGAATCAATATACTCATGGATTCCGTCCACACCAGCCTGCCCCGCCTGCTCAAATCCAGCCTGCACACCATCTGGATCACCGACAGCGGCTGCCTCACATGCAGCCAGCAGTCCGTCCTGGATGGCGCTTTGTGTTTCGGCGTTCGCCAGTGCCGGCCCTACCACAGGTCGCGGCGGAATATGAGCACCCGGAGCCCCGCGTTCATGCAAAGCCAGCAGCCACCGGTTCCGTGCCGAAGCCGATTCCGGCAGCCCGATTTCAACACGCATTCCTTCCAGCAGTTCCTGTGCTTTCCCGATACCCTCAATCTGTTTCCTGTCCGTTGTGAATTCAATGTTCATAGAGTATTCCCTCAGGGTGGCCGAAGGGGCAGAACTCCCCAGTGGGGAGTTCTGTTCGTAGGCGATCGGAAAGCCCCCCTTTCTCATGGAATATACCTTGTGTAACTGTACATTCGCATCATGCTCAGCAGCTGCAGTCCATAGATCGTCTCCGTGAAATCCATCAGTTCCGATTCTGCGGATCCGCTGGCGGATGTCCCGCTGGCATACGTGACCGCCACTCCGTCCACCTTCTTGGACGTGATCCTGCTCCCGTCCCCGGCCGAAGCCAGTGAAGAATAGGAAGCCGTCCTTCCCGATCCGGATTCCATGCTTCCCGGCATCATCTTCGCGTACAGCGTCAGCCGATGCGCGATATACAGCCGTCTCGCCGCCTCCGCGTCCTCTCCGAAATCAGCGAACCGGAGATTGGCCTCCTCCACGTAGGAGGAGACCACGATCTCCGGAAACACCCGATCAAACTGCGGATAAAAAGCCAGAAAAGCATCCGCCGTCATCAGCTGTTTTCCTTCAGCTCACCGACAGGCTCACCGGCTTTCTTCCTGGCCGCCGCGGCCTTCTTCCCTTCGGCGGTGATTCCGGCCGTTGGATCATTCTCCCTCGCTTTCTTCTCCTTTTCCGTGAATCCGGCCTCCAGAGACCCGTCCGCCATCAGCATCCCGTACAGCGGATCTTCCTGAATTTCCTCCGGCGCAGAAATAAACCCGGTCAGCATCTCCGGGGAGACGGTGAGCACCGTCTCGCCCTTTTTGTTATGAAACTCCGCACAAACATGACAGATAATCAGCATCAAAAAACTCTCCTTTCGTTTTCACGGGAGCATGGGGGCGAAGCCCCCATGCCCTCAAATACACTCCCCCGTCCCCCAAAGGGGGAAGGGGGTTGGGGGGAAGAGGGCGTTCCCTTATATCCCATCCATATACCGCACCGTCTGCGTATACAAAAACCGTACCTCCGAAAACTGCGCCACGAAAGGAATCTTCACCCGCATATCCGCGTATTCCGTCTCCATCCGCCGCAGCGGCTGTGTCAGGTTGAAGCAGATCTTCCCGGGATCGTTGATATAGCAAACCATCCGGTCGCT
>JAFRGU010000293.1 GCA_017433675.1 Clostridia bacterium | reverse complement strand
GGCATGTCAACCTATCCGCGTTTCATTTCCAGAGAGCCTTTTCCCTGCTGACAGAAATGTCCCCGGCGGAATACCTTCGGAAAAGGCGCCTGTCTCAGGCTGGGGCGGATCTGATCAGAGGGGATGAAAAGGTCATCGACGTCGCTTGGAAGTACTGCTATGATTCGCCGGAAAGCTTTACCAAAGCTTTTACACGGTTCCACGGCGTTTCACCACTACAGGTAAAAAAGGGAAACCCCATTCAGTTCATGAACCGGTTTACTATTCGCATGACAATTGAAGGAGGCGGTATCATGGAGTATACGATCGAAAAATGGGAAGCGATGGACCTTCTCATGCACGCAAAGGTTTTTCACGCAGAAACAAGTGAAACGGAGATCCCCAAATTCTGGGATGAGTACTATGCCCATGAGGAAACCCGGAATATTCCGGGATATCTCGGGCTCTGCGCCCAGCAGAAAACGGCCAGCGATGATTTCTGGTACGGCATTGGCTGTAAAGCATCCGATGTGGAAGGCATCCCGGAGGAGTTTGAGATCATTCATATTCCTGAATACACCTGGGCGGTTTTCAAATGCGTCGGACCGACACCCAAGGCGATTCAGACCATGTGGGAACGGATTTACAGGGAGTGGCTGCCGGTTTCCGATTATGAGCTGATCCCCGATTATGATATTGAGAACTATTTACCCGGAGATCCGTCCTCACGGGATTATGTGAGCGAGATCTGCATTCCTGTCAGAAAAAGAAAGTGATGCGGAAGTGATTATACCTGTCTGTGAGTACGTCTGCAATGGTGCAAATCCGGAGACTGTGCTGAAAACGCAGATAATGCTGATTCACCGAAAATATTCCCCGGGGCTATTACGTAACCCGAGATAACAAGATCCCATAGCTTTCACCAAAATAAGCAGGATAACCAAATCATGCTTTGGAAAAGCAGAAAAACCAGACAAAAAAGAGAAGTGCACTAAACATTGCTTCTCATAGAGTATAGAAGAGGACGTGCTGCACATCCAGGATTTGATCCCGGATGTGCCGCATGTCAGTTTGATGTTTGTACAGGAAATTGTTCATGCGTGAGCCGTGGAAAGGACTACCGCCGGCCTTGACAATCCAGGGGCAGAGAGATACAATGCCCGTGTTTATTTTTTTACCCATAAACTAAGGAGTGTAGGGGAATGGAACAACGGATTCAAGCTCTGCGGAAGCAGATGGAGGAGCGCCTGAGCCAGATCGACAGCCGGGAGAAGCTTTCTGCTTTCTGGCAGGATTTTCTGGGCAAGAAGGGGAACGTCGCTGAGCTGATGAAGGGCCTGGGCGCGGTCGCCAAGGAAGAACGTCCGGCCATGGGCAAGGTGATCAATGAATTCAAGGTTCAGGCGGAAGAACGCTACCGTGAATACAGTGAGCGCCTGGAACAGTTGGAGATGGCTGCCCGGAACCGCCGGGAACAGGTGGACATTACTCTGCCGGCGAAGAAGCGGGAAACCGGGACGCTGCACCCCATCACCATCGTCAAAAACGAAATGATCAACGTGTTCCTCGGGATGGGCTTCGAGGTTTTCGAGGGCCCGGAAATCGAGGACGACGACCATAACTTCACCCGGCTGAACGTGGCGAAGGACCACCCGGCCAGGGACATGCAGGACACGTTCTATGTTTCCGAGGACATCCTGCTGAGGACTCACACGAGCCCCGGGCAGATCCGCGTGATGGACCGGGAGAAGCCCCCGATCAAGGTGCTGGTTCCCGGACGGGTGTTCCGCTCCGACAGCGATGCCACGCACAGCCCGATGTTCCACCAGATGGAAGGCCTCGTCGTTGACAGGGGGATCAGCCTCTGTGACCTGCAGGGGATGCTGGACAAATTTGTGAAGCAGATTTTCGACGAAAACGTCCGGACCCGGCTGCGCCCCAGCTATTTCCCCTTCACCGAGCCCAGCGTCGAGGTGGACGTGAGCTGCTTCGAATGCGGCGGCAAGGGATGCGGCCTGTGCAAGCACACGGGATGGATCGAGGTGCTGGGCGGCGGCGTCGTGCATCCGCAGGTGCTGCGGAACTGCGGCATTGATCCGGAGATCTATTCCGGGATCGCCTTCGGTATCGGAATCGAGCGGATCGCCATGCTGAAATACGGAATCAACAACATGGGTCTGCTGTTCGAAAATGATCTGCGCTTCCTGAAGCAGTTCAAAGACTGAGCGGAATGGAGGATCGAAAACAATGATTGCACCTTTCAGCTGGCTGAAGGAATACGTGGATATCGACATCAGCGCCGAGGAGCTGGAGGAAAAGCTTTTCGGGTGCGGATTTGAAGTGGAAGAACTGAAAGAGCTGGGCGCGGAGATCAGCGGCGTCGTCGTGGGCGAGGTCACGAGCTGCGAAGCGGTGGAAGGCACGCACCTGTTCACCTGCCAGGTGAACTGCGGCGACAAGGGCACGAAGCAGATCGTGACCGGCGCACCGAACGTCTACGCCGGCATGCACACGCCCGCGGCCCTGGACGGGGCGACCCTGCCCGGCGGGATCACCATCAAGGCGAAGCCCCTGCACGGGATTCCCTCCGAAGGCATGCTGTGCAGCGGAGAAGAGCTGGGGCTGAACGAGGACCTGTATCCCGGTGCGGAGGAATACGGCCTGCTGGACCTGCCGAAGGACACGGTGCCCGGGGAGGACATCAAGCCGGTGACCGGGCTGGACGAATACCTGTTCGACATTTCCGTGACCGCGAACCGGCCGGACTGCCAGAGCGTGCTCGGCATTGCCCGGGAAGTGGCGGCCATCCTGGGCAAGGAGCTGAAAATGCCCCGGACGGACTACCATCCCAGCGAATATCAGTACGAGGGCCTGAAGGTGACTGTCGAGGCGCCGGATCTCTGCCCCCGGTACCTGGCCCACGGCGTAAGGAACATCACTCCCGGGGGGAGCCCCCGGTGGATGAAGCGGCACCTGGCGCTGTGCGGGCTGCGGTCTATCAGCAACGTGGTGGACATCACCAACTACGTGCTGTTGGAGATCGGCCAGCCGATGCACGCCTTTGACCTGGATATGCTGCAGAACACGGAGATCATCGTGCGGCGGGCGCAGGAGGGCGAAATCATCCAGACCCTGGATGAAAAGGAATTCAGGCTGAACCCGGAAAACCTCGTGATCTGCGACGGGAACCGCCCGGTGGCCCTGGCGGGCATCATGGGCGGACTGAACAGCGAAATCACCGACAATACCCGGCAGCTGCTGTTCGAGGCGGCGAAGTTCGCCCGGGACAGTGTACGGAAAACCTCCCGGGCCTTGGGACAGAGCTCGGATTCCTCCGCGCGGTTCGAGAAGGGCATCAGCGAATACACCACAGAGCTGGGCATGGCCCGCGCCCTGCACCTGATCGAGGAGCTGAAATGCGGCGAAGTGACCTCCAGCGCTTTCGATGAAAGTGCCGGCGCCCCGCGGGAAGGGAAGCGCTTTACCGCCCGGGTCAGCAGAATCAACGCGATCCTCGGCATCGAGGTGCCGACGGAGGAGATCCTGCGGATCCTGCGGAGCCTGCAGTTCGAAGTAAACCTGGACGGGGACGTGATGGATGTGACCGCGCCGCGGTACCGGGAGGATATCGAAGTCGGTGAGCCGGACCTGGCGGAGGAGATCATCCGCGAATACGGATACGACCACGTGATTCCCACCTTCCTGAAGACGGCGGCGGTGACCAGCGGCGGAAAAACGCCGGAGCAGCTGCGGCGGGACAAGATCAAGCGCGTCATGTGCGCACAGGGATACAGCGAGATTTCCACCCTGGCCTTCTACGCCGAGGAGGATCTGGACGCGCTGCATCTGGCGGCGGACGCCCCGGAACGCAAGACCGTGCGCCTGCTGAACCCCATCACGGAGAAGCTGAGCATCATGCGGACACTGCTGACGCCCAGCATGCTGAAGATCGTGGTGGAGAACATCAAACGGGGCAACACGGAGGGCCGTATCTTCGAGCTGAGCAACATCTACCGGCCGACGGAGGACGGAAAACTGCCGGAGGAGCGGCTGCACCTGGGAATGGCGGCCTTCGGAAACGAGGAAGACTTCTTCACCATGAAGGGCGGGATCGAAGCGCTGGGCGAAGCCTTCGGACTGCGCTTCGACGTGGAGCGGGCGACGGACGTGCCGGAGCTGCATCCGGGTATCGCGGCCTGGATCCTCTGCGAAGGGGAACGGGTCGGCGTGTTCGGCAAGCTGGCCAACGAGGTGACCGCGGAGCTGAAGCTGCACAAGGACAGCAAAACCCATCACCAGATCTATCTGGGCGAAATCGACTACGAGAAGATGATGCGCCACGCCGCCGCCAGCTTCCGGTACCATCCGATTTCCGCCTTCCCGCCGGTGATCCGGGACCTGGCGCTGACGGTGAAGGAAGAGGTGACCTGCGGCGAGATGATCAGCGAAATCGGCCGGGCCTGCAAG
>JAFRGU010000292.1 GCA_017433675.1 Clostridia bacterium | reverse complement strand
GAAGAGAATACCCCGGAGAGCATCGAGAGCTTTATCCGCGACAACGACATCCTCTTCTCCGTCGCCTTCGGCCCGGTGCTTGTCGAAAACGGTGAACCGCAGCCCTGCACCTGGTACCCGCTGGGCGAGGTCAATCTGGGCTATTCCCGCGCGGGGATCGGTCAGATGGGGAAGGGACACTATCTCTACATGTCCCTGAACCACGGCAGCCAGGAAGCACGCTGGACGGTGAGCGAGTTTGCCCGGCACTTTGCGGAAAAACCCGTACAGACGGCCTATTGCCTGGACGGCGGCCAAACGGGCGAGGTGTATTTCTGCGGTTCGGTGTACAATTATATCGACTTCGGCGTCGAGCGCCGCGTCAGCGATATTCTGTACTTCGCCACGGCCGTTCCCTCCGCGGAGGAGCCTGGCGCCTGACAAAAAAGGAAAACACAGGAACCCACCGGTCATCACCGGTGGGTTCCTGGCATATGATTCGGATTGCGCGGTGCTTCAGCGAAGGGGAGCGACCACCAGAAATCTTGCGCTGCCGCAGTAGGAAAAGGCATCCTCATCCATCTGCACATCGCTGCAGAGGATCACCTGCTCCAGCGCGCGGCAGTACTCAAAGGCATCCGCCTTCAGCACCGAGCCGGATTCGCAGAAGACCGTCTTCAGCTGTTTGCTGTAGCCGAAGCATCTTTCCCCGATCACGGCACCGGGCTGGACGATCAAGGTTTCCCCGGTCTTGCAGTAGGAAAAGGCACATCTGTCCAGCTGTGCCCCCCGCGGGATCATGATCAGATCAGGCAGAGAAGCATAGCTGAAGGCATCGCCGCCGATCCGGACGTTTTCCGGCAGGGTGAAGTTCTCCGAGACGACGCAGTACTCAAAGGCGCGCCGCTGAATCTCACGGATCCGGTCGGGAATGGTGAGACTTTTCAGCTTGACATAGCTGAAGGCCTGATATCCGATTTTTGTCACGGGGTAACCGTCGAGCTCCGTGGGGATGACAAGCTCCTCAGCATTACCCCGATAGTCGCAGATGGTGATGCTTGCCTCATCCTCGTTGAAATAATAGGAATAGTCCCCGCTGGGATACACCGTCGGGGGAACGTAATTGGGGTCCACCTCTGTCGCAAAGGCAGCGGCAGAACCGAGCATCAGGATGATGAGCACGCCGGAAAGCAGGGCTTTCATCCACGCGGATAACCCCCGGGTCATTTGTTTTTTCATATGGCGCTTCTCCTCCGAGGCATCAAAGCCTCTTTTTTGTTTTCTGATAGATCCATTATACCATCCGGACGAACGGATGCAAAGGGAATTTTGAAAATCAACGGACTGCCCGAGCAGGAACTGCCCGCTCTTGTGAGCGCCCATATAGGAGCCCTGGACCGTTCGCACCCGGATTTCTACCGCTTAGCCCGATTTTGTTGAAGCGTCCTGCCGTTTATGGTAAGTTCACTTCAGCGGGGCTTGAACCTGAGGGGAGTGTTTCCATGAATCAGCCTGAATCCGTCCCGGCCGATACCGGCACGGAAAACGCCTATACCTATTTCGCCTTT
>JAFRGU010000291.1 GCA_017433675.1 Clostridia bacterium | reverse complement strand
CACGTTCTGCAGCCGGCCTTCATCGTAAAGGGTATGAATCGCCTCGCCGAACATGGAGTTGGCCCACGCGAACCAGGACCGTGTAAATTTCTCCGGCCGGTTGGGATCAAAGCTTTCATGCATCAGGCATGTTCCGGCATGGGTTGTCAGCAGCATCCGCAGCGCGGCGGCGGCTTCCTCGTCATTCACGGAGGTCAGGATCTGCACGCAGAGTCCGATCGGCCAGATAAAGCCCTTCGGCGTATGCGGACTGCCGACACCCTCCGCGGCGGATCCCGAATAGTAATAGGGATTGTCCTTGCTGAGCACGAAGGCTCTGGTTCGAAGATACCGGGGCTCCTCCCGGCTGCAGATGCCCAGCCAGGGCAAACAGAGCAGGCTGGGACAGTTGGCGTCATCCATCAGCAGGTGATGCCCCAGGGCGTCTGTTTCATAGCACCAGATTTCTCCGTTTTTTGCTGTTCCGACAACAGCGTGCTGTTCCAGTCCCTCCAGAATCTCCTTCCGCAGAAGGGCGGCTTCCTCCGCCAGCCCGGAATCCCCGAGGTTGTCCGCGAAACGGATCAGGCTCCGCAGCACGCTGGCGGCAAACAGGTTGCTGGGAACCAGATACCCGTACCTGCAGGCGTCGTCGCTGGGCCGGAATCCGCTCCAGGTCATGCCGGCAGGCGCCACGGGAGCGCCGCGGCCGTCCGGGCCCAGATCCGGTTCCGGATAGGGGCTGTGCCGGATAAAGCGGTATTCGCTGTTTTCATGATGCTGCTCCCGGCGGAATACCCGCACGATCGTCTGCATCATCTGATGAAATTCAGGCGTCAGGAATTTCCGGCTTCCCGTCTTTTCCTCCAGCCGCTCCGCCAGCAGCAGCGGCCAGCACAGGGAATCGATCTCATATTTCCGTTCCCAGACCCGGTCATCCGGCTTCGGCAGATCATTGCTGTCCCAGTGGCGGCCGCTGGCGGTTTCGTTAAAGGCGTTGGCATAAGGATCGATGGCCACACAGGCGGCCTGCCGCGCCAGCAGCCCTTCAATCATCGCCGCGACTTCGGAATCATCCGCAAAACGGACGTAATGCAGCACCTGCGCCGTGGAATCTCTCAGCCACATTGCCTCAATATCTCCCGTGATAATAAACGTATCGCCGGGGACATGACGGGTGACGGTCGTATCCAGGGTGTTCATGAAACAGCCGCGGAACATTTCCGGCAGACCGGAAACAGCCTCCAGCTGCGTCAGCACGGGCTTCAGCCTCTGCTCAATTTTCTTTTTTGCTTCCATTCTTTTTCCTTTCTGACAAAAAACAATCACGCTGCACAGAAAAAGCACTTGCTTAATGGCAAAAAAACAATAGTCATCGCTCTGCCCGGGACAGTATATCATAAAAGTGAAAAGGAAAAAAGGGTTCCGGAAAAGCTGTTTCCGCAAAAGCCAAAAGCAAAACCCGAGGATTCTGTGCAAAAAAGCGATGCGAATCCGCAGTTGACAAACCATGGGCAAAACGGTAAAATATCAGCAACAAGGAACAAATTCACTTGTTAATCAACTGAATCGGTGAGGAGGAGAAATCATGAAGAAAATCCTGTCCCTGATGCTGTCTCTTGCCCTGCTGCTGAGCGTCCTTGCGGTGCCGGCGCTGGCGGAGGACAATGGTACCCCTGCTGACTGGAAGACCGCCGACAGCCTGGCTGACGACGCTGCTCCCGGAAACAATGATGACCGTGCTTTTGAGAAATTTGACCATGTTGTGGAAGTGCACATCGGCCGCCAGATCGACCCCGTGGACACCACGCTGGCCGAGGGTGAGGATGCCGAAAATAACCAGTACACCCGTTACCTCCTCGACAATTACAACATCAAGGTTGTTGTGGACTGGACGGCGGGCAATGCCGGCGACTTCCAGCAGAAGGTTTCCACCTGTATCGGAACCAACACCCTGCCGGACGCGGTCATCCTGCCGAACCGGAATTACCTGGTCCAGGCCGCCCGTTACGGCGAGCTGGGCAGCCTGTGGGATGCCTTCAACGATTACTCCTCCAAGCAGGTGAAGCAAATCGTGGAGACCACCAATGGCCGCGCCTTCACGAACTGCTCTGTGGACGGTACCTTCTATGCCATCCCGAACATCACTGTGGATACGGACGGCGTCTACATCTACTTCATCCGTCAGGACTGGCTGGACAAGCTGGGCCTCGAAGTGCCGAAGACCGTGGATCAGCTGGGCGCTGCCGCGAAGGCCTTCATGGAAGCCGGCCTGAGCCCCGACTATGCCATCGCCGGCATCGATAACGGCGGGCGCACCTATTCCAACTTCCTGAACAGCTCCAACAACGGCTACGGCTTCGACGCCCTGTATCAGGCCTTCGGCGCCACCCCCGGATATTTCCTGCGGGATGAAGCGGGCGAGCTGTACTGGGGCACCACGACCGACGCGATGAAGACCGCTCTGACCAAGCTGAATGAGTGGTATGCCGCCGGCCTGATCAACCCCGAAGTCGGCACCACCACCAACGGCAACAACGCCAACAACGTCAAGAACGGCACCTGCGGCATCTTCATGGGCCCCTGGTGGTCCCTGGGATACGGCAACGGCGATTCCTTCCGCAATGATCCCACCGCCAACTGGCAGGCCTATCCGCTGTACAATGACGCGGGCGAGTGGAACATCCACATGAAGGATATCGGCACCACCTACACCGTCGTTTCCGCCAATGCTTCCGAGGAAGTGAAGAAGGCCGTCGTGATCATGAACAACGTCCTGGTCCGTGACGAGTCCATCTTCGACACCTCCGTGGCCATCGACTGGTATCCGCTGCGGAACACCGAAGCGGCCGCCGACGAGTGCGAGTATGAATACGAAGCGCTGCGGTCCGTGCTGTCCGGCAAGACCCAGGTCGAGCAGTATCAGCAGGGCGGCGATCTGTTCAACAGCCTGTACAAGAACACCGCCAACGACGTGGCGACCCTGAAGGACGTCATCTCCCCGGACTACAACATCGACAACCGTCTGAACGTGACCGACATGGACGTCATGACCAACAACGGCCAGTTCAACCGCTTCTATGCCCTGCTGATCGGTGACCGGCCCTATGCGACGGAAACCCCCAACAAGAAGATCTATTCCGAGCTGTACTATCTGACCGACGGCATGGATATGTACTGGACGCAGCTGAGCGACCTGGAAGACCAGGCGATCCTGCAGTTCATCACCGGCGCCCGCAGCCTGGATACCTGGGATCAGTTCTGCGCGGACTGGCATGCGCAGGGCGGCGATGAAATCCTGAAGCTGGCGAAGGACTTCCTGGGCAATTAATTGATTTCCCTGTACCCGTAATTTTTTACGGAGGCAGCGGGGCCGGGGCTTCCGGCCCCGCTGCTTTCTGTTTTCCGCGGAACGAGGTCAAAGGCTGCGTACTCTCCCGGAAAGGTGAATCATGGAAAGGAGAATGTTCTTGGAAAATGTCAGGAAGCGGAAATCGCTGCCGTTAGGCTTTCATTACACGCTGATGTGTCTGCCCGGATACATCTGGCTGGCTCTTTTCTCCATCGTGCCCATGGTGGGCATCGTCATGGCTTTCCAGAATTACATTCCGACCAAAGGCTGGTTTGATTCGCCATGGGTCGGTTTCAAGTGGTTTGAGTACCTGTGGAAGCTGGGGGACGCGAAGCGGGCGCTGACCAATACACTGATTATCGCCGTGTCCAAGGTAATTCTGAATATCGTGATCCCCATGGCCTTCGCGCTGATGCTGAACGAAGTCAAGCAGATGAAGTTCAAGAAGACGGTGCAGACCATCGTCTATCTGCCCCACTTCATCTCCTGGGTTATCCTGGCCAACATCATTTCCAGCATGCTCGGCGCCAAGGGTGTTTATAATCTGGTCCGCACCAGCCTGGGCATGGAGCAGTTCCTGCCGATGGGGGATCCGAACGGTTTCCAGGGGCTGCTGATCGGCACCGACGTCTGGAAGGAATTCGGGTATAACGCCGTCATCTATCTGGCGGCCCTGACCGGGATCTCGCCCAGTCTCTACGAGGCAGCAGCCATAGATGGCGCCGGGCGGTGGAAACAGACGCTGCACGTCACGATTCCGGGCCTGATTCCGACCGTGGTGCTGCTGTCCACCCTGGCCATGGGCAACGTGCTGAACGCCGGCTTCGACCAGGTCTTCAACATGTACAATCAGCTGGTCATCAGCTCCGCCGATATCATCGATACTTATGTGTACCGGATCGGTATCACGAACATGCAGTTCTCCCTGGGAACCGCGGCCGGTCTGTTCAAGTCCGTTGTCTCGCTGATTCTTGTGGTGATCAGCTATTCGCTGGCCTACAAGTTTGCGGATTATTCCATTTTCTGAGGGGAGGGCGGAAAACGTGATCGAAAGAAAAACCGTCGGTCGGACCACCTTCCTGACCGTCAATCTGATTGTTCTGGGCATTCTGGCCTTCTCCTGCCTGTACCCGCTGTGGTATACGCTCTGCGTTTCCCTGTCCGACAAGCTGGCTGCGGAAGGCGGTCTGGTCACCTTCTATCCCATCGGGATCAATGTGGACTCTTATAAGCTGATCATGGGCGACAACCAGTTCTGGGTCTCCTTCGGTATCTCCGTGCGCCGGGTGCTGTACGGCACCGTCTGGACCATGGTGGTCTGCATCATGATGGCCTATCCGCTGTCCAAAACCACCCGCGAATACAAGCCCCGCAATATCCTGATGTGGATCCTTGTATTCTGCATGCTGTTCAACGGCGGAACCATTCCGTGGTTCATCACCGTGAAGAACTACGGCCTGATCGATACCATGGCCGCGCTGGTGTTCTCCGGTTCGGTTCCCGTCTTCAACGTCCTGCTTCTGATGAACTTCTTCCGCAACCTGCCGAAGGATCTGGAGGAAGCCGCGACCGTGGACGGCGCCGGTCCCTGGCGGATCCTGTGGCAGATCGTGGTTCCCTGCTCCCTGCCCGTTATCGCGACGGTGGTGCTGTTTGTCTCCGTCGGATACTGGAATGAGTACTTTCAGGGCCTGGTGCTGATGAACAAGGATGTCAACTATCCCCTGCAGACCTATATCCGTCAGATCTCCGTGCAGATTCCGGTGGGTGTCACCCTGACCACGGAACAGTATCAGCAGCTGGCCAAGAACTCGAACCGCGCCCTGGAATCCGCCAAGGTGTTCATTTCCATGATTCCGATGCTGGTTGTATATCCGTTCCTGCAGAAATACTTCGTCAACGGTATTACGCTGGGCGCCGTGAAGGAGTAAGGTGGCGGCTCTGTCCCCCTGTCCCCTTCCCGTGACGGGAAGGGGAATCTTTGAAGATGATGCCGGCAGCGCCCGCATCATTCCGAAAATCCTGGCTGTATGAAGGAGGAATGAACGATTTGAAATTTACCAGAGGATACTGGATGACCCGGGAAAACTTCACCATGAACTATGCGGCCCAGTGCGTCCGGGTGGAAAAGAAGGACGGGGCGCTGAAAGTGCTGGCGGCCACACGGCCGGTCCGCAGCCGCGGGGAAACCCTGAACGGAGCAATCCTGGAAGTCGAATTCACCGCGCCCCGGGAGAATATCATCCGCGTCCGGGTGACGCATTTTGCCGGGAAACAGGACCGGGCGCCCCATTTCGCCACCTTTGAAGAAGATGTGAATCCGGCGATCGCCGAAAGCGAGGAAGCGGCCTGCTTCACCAGTGGCGGACTGACCGCAAAGGTCCTGAAGGCGGAGGGCCGCTGGCAGGTGGATTTCCTGGGCCGGAACGGACAGGTGCTCACCACCTCCGGTTTCCGGGCCATGGCCCATGCGCTGGACCGCAACACCGGCAAAACGTACATGAGCGACAGCCTGATGCTGGACGTCGGAGAGTGCGTGTACGGCCTTGGCGAACGGTTCACGCCCTATGTGAAAAACGGGCAGAGCGTGGACATGTGGAACGCCGACGGCGGAACGGCCTCCGAGCTGGCTTATAAGAACATCCCCTTCTATATGACAAACCGGGGCTACGGCATCTTCGTGGAGGATACCTCCGATGTCAGCTTTGAGATTGCCAGCGAAAAGGTGGAGCGGGCCCAGTTTTCCGTGGAAGGGGAAACGCTGGTCTACGATGTGATCTATGGTGAAACCCCGAAGGGCGTTCTGGATCTCTATACCGCGCTGACCGGACGTCCGCCGATCCTGCCGGCCTGGAGCTTCGGCTTGTGGCTGTCCACCTCCTTTACCACGAATTATGACGAGGAAACCGCCAGCAGCTTTATCGACGGCATGGCCCAGCGGGATATTCCCCTGTCCGTGTTCCATTTTGACTGTTTCTGGATGCGGGGCTATAACTGGTGCGACTTCGAATGGGATCCGGAAACCTTCCCGGATCCGGAAGGCATGCTGAAGCGCTATCATGACCGGGGTCTGAAGCTCTGCTGCTGGATCAATCCCTACATTGCCCAGCAGTCCCCCCTGTTCGCGGAGGGCGCGAAGAATGGTTATCTCATCAAAAAGACCAACGGCGATGTCTGGCAGACAGATCTGTGGCAGGCCGGCATGGGGATTGTGGATGTGACCAATCCCGAGGCCAGGAAATGGTACTGCGGCTATCTGAAAAAGCTGCTGGCCATGGGCGTCGACTGTCTGAAGACCGACTTCGGCGAACGGATCCCCGTGAAGGATATCGCGTATTTCGACGGATCCAGCGCCCTGCACATGCACAACTATTTCACCTTCCTGTACAACCAGATGGTCTTTGAAACGATCCGGGAAGTCCGCGGGGAGGGAGAAGCGATTCTCTTCGCCCGCAGTGCCACCGCGGGTGGTCAGCAGTTCCCGGTGCACTGGGGCGGTGACAACAGCGCTTCCTATGTCTCCATGGCGGAAACCCTGCGGGCCGGCCTTTCCATGAGCCACAGCGGCTTCGGGTTCTGGAGCCATGATATTTCCGGATTCGAATCAACCGCTCCGGCCCATGTTTACAAGCGCTGGGTTCAGTTCGGCCTGCTGTCCTCCCACAGCCGGCTTCACGGCTCTTCGAGCTATCGGGTGCCGTGGGCCTTCGATGAGGAGAGCGTGAACGTGGTCCGGAAGTTCACGAAGCTGAAGTGCCGGCTGATGCCGTACCTGTACGCCGCGGCGATGGAAGCCCATGAGCATGGAACACCCATGATGCGGCCGATGATGCTGGAGTTCCCGGCGGATCCCGCCTGCGATACCCTGGACCGGCAGTATATGCTGGGTGAAAGCCTGCTGGTGGCACCGATATTCCGGGAAGACGGACGGGTTTCCTACTATCTGCCGGAGGGCTGCTGGACGTCCCTGCTGAGCGGCGAAAAGACCTGCGGGAACCACTGGGTGGCGGAGCAGCATGACTTCATGTCCCTGCCGCTGATGGTTCGTCCCGGAACGGTGCTGCCCCTGGGCAGCTGCGATACCAGGCCGGATTATGACTATACGGAGAACCTGGAGCTGCATGTGTATCAGCTGCCGGAAGGCGAAAGCCGGACCGTACGCATTTATGACACAAAGGGTCAGCTGGCCGCAACGTACACGGTCACGATGAAGGGCGGTCAGGCCCAGGTGCAGACCGATGCCAGGAACGCCTTCACTGTGGTGGTGCATGCCTGAACGGTGCCGCTGTCTGCGCATCGATCCATATGAAACGGACCCGTCCGGAAGGACGGGTCTGATTCTTTGTTCCCCTGTGCCTGAGCAATTGCCGGGATTTGCCTGGTCCCGGTCTGCATGCTATAATCAGATGATCAAGATGCCCGTTGGGCGGAAAGGATGGAATTCATGGCAAAAGTATTGCTTTTAAACGGCAGTCCGCATCCGAAGGGATGCACCGCGACAGCGCTGATGGAGATGATCCCGGTCTTTTCATCGGCCGGAATCGAAACCGAACTGATTCAGGTCGGCAATAAGGATATTCGCGGCTGCGTTTCCTGCGGCTCATGCGGTAAAACCGGAAAATGCGTCTTCGATGATCTGGTGAATGAAGTCGCGGCAAAGTTTGAAACGGCGGACGGCCTGGTTGTCGGGAGTCCTGTATACTATGGAAGCCCCAACGGAACAATCCTGGCCTTTATGGACCGGCTGTTCTACTCCACCCCCTTTTCCAAGCACCTGAAGGTGGGCGCGGCGGTCGTCAGTGCCCGGCGCGGCGGGAATACCGCCTCGTTTGATGTGCTGAACAAGTACTTCACGATTTCGGGAATGCCCGTTGCATCCAGCACTTACTGGAATCAGGTTCATGGATTTACAGCAGAGGATGTGAAGAAGGATCTGGAAGGGCTGCAGACCATGCGGAACCTCGCCAGGAACATGAGCTTCCTGATCAAAGCGATTGCGGACGCCCGGGAAAAGTATGGCCTGCCGGAAGTGGAGCATGGCGCGTTCACCAGCTTCCCGGACGGGAAATAATGCCTTCGGGGGATCAAGGGATGAATCACAGCCAGAATGACCGCCGGTCCGTGCTGATGATGGTATCTTCCCTGCTGATATTTGGAACCATCGGCCTCTTCCGGAGATGGATCCCCGTTTCCTCCGCGTTCCTGGCTCTCTCCCGGGGGACGCTCGGCGGTCTTTTCCTGGGTGCCTTTATGAAACTGAAGCGAAGAAGGTTCCCGGAACGGCTGCCGCTTCGCACCGGACTGGGCCTCGCGCTGACCGGCGCCGTCATGGGCTTCAACTGGATCCTGCTCTTCGAGGCGTATAACTATACGTCGGTGGGTGTTGCGACCTTATGCTACTATATGGAACCCACGATTGTGGTTTTATTGTCCCCGGTGCTCTTTCATGAAAAGCTGACCGGGAAAAAGACGCTCTGCGCGGCGGTCGCGATCCTCGGCATGGTTCTGGTCTCCGGGATCGCCGGCGACAGAAACCCGCAGCGTACCTCCGCGGATCACTTTCGGGGTGTCCTGCTGGGACTGGGCGCCGCGGTTCTTTATGCGTCGGTCGTCATCATGAATAAACGGATCCGGGGTGTGGACGCGTACCAAAAATCCATGATCCAGCTCTTTTCGGCCGGACTGGTGATGATTCCCTACCTGTTTCTGACAAACGGCTTCAGCGGCGAAGGCTTCAGCATCCGTACAGTCATTCTGCTCCTCATTGTGGGCATTGTGCATACCGGGATCGCCTATCTGCTGTACTTTGGAAGCATGGATGGAATCAAAGCCCAGTCCATCGCGATCCTCAGTTACATCGATCCGGTCTCCGCCCTGCTCTTTTCCGCGGTCTTTCTGCGGGAGCCGCTGAGCCTGTCCGGACTGATTGGCGCCGTCCTGATTATTGGTTCCGCGGTGTTCTGCGAGATGGGAAACAGTGCCTCCTGATGATCCACCGTTCGTGATGCGGCCCCGGCGCCGCCCCGGACAGGAGGGCATGAAAAAACAGCGAAAGCGTTTGCTTCCGCAGCTTTTTTATTGATTGGATGCTTACT